>NZ_JAUOQN010000081.1:0-13155 GCF_030547555.1 Salipiger sp. 1_MG-2023
CGTGACCGAGGCTGTAGGATAAGTGTGTCCGGGGGAAGGGGCAGCTTGGCCATCAGCGGCTTTGTGCAACAGAGCCGCCGGACTCTAATCGAGCGTGGAGGAAAATTCCCGTGGCAGGTCACACTCCCGGCAGCATGCCTTGCAGTGCTTTCCGGGTCGTGCGGCAGCAACGAGAACACCAATGTTTGCTCAGGCAGTACGTTCCGAAGGGCACTGGCCTCAGCCAGCACAGCTTTCACGAAATAAACACTGTTGCCTGTGTATTGAACACCCGGTCGCGCAAAACGCTGGGTTGGCAACCGCTGGCAGAAACACTCGCCCGGATGCTCGATCAGGATATGATCGAAGCTGTTGCGGCGACCGGTTGACTCCGCCACAGGCCTCAGCTCGGAGCAATGCAACATCCCCGAGCGAGGGGATTACAGATAAGCTGTCGGGATGGCTGTCGTGAATTTCAGCTCTTCCATCGAGATCATGGAATTGACCTGATTGAACTCGAGTTTCTGGATCATCTGTTTGTAGACAGCATCATAGGCGCCCATGTCGGGAACCACCACCTTGAGTATATAATCCACCGTGCCGGTCAGGCGATAAGCCTCGACCACCTCGGGGATTTCATCGATCAGTTCGCGAAACCGGTTGAGCCAGTTGATCTCGTGACGCGAGGTGCTGACTCCGATAAAGACGGTCAGAGGCACATTGGCCCGTGCCTGATCGACGAGGGCAACCCGCTTCTTGATCACCCCAGCTTCTTCCATCCGCTTGATACGTCGCCAGCACGGGTTGGCCGACAGACCCACGGTCTGGGAAATTGCCTGAATCGGCGTGTCGCTGTCCTCCTGCAGGATCTCGAGAATCCGTCGGTCCGTCTCGTCGAAGGTGATGCTCTCGATCGGCTTCGATCCTGTTTTGCGACGGCGCATTTCTGTCATGTGCGAACAAACTCCAACAGGACACCTGCTGAAAACTCCGGTCCGACGGCGAGTCCGGAGGCGGTTTTGCAAAAGCTGACCTTCGCAGTCTTCAGGCAGTGCTCCGCCGCGTCAAGATCGCGTACCTTGACGCGCATCGCCGTAAAGGCGCCCTTCGCGGTTCCCGACAGATCGATGCCGGGGAAAAGCGCCGCCATACGTGCCGGTGTGGACAGGATCAGCGGCGCGGAGTTCGGCCCGGTGGTGATCTTGACCAACCCATCTTCGGTACTGACCGTGCCATCGGACCAGAGCCGGGCGAGGCGCAGCGCGTCCTCCTCGGGGGTATCGGAGATTGCAAGGATCGCATCGAGGCCGCAGGCGGTGTTCGCATGTTCGAGAAGGTCCGGTATCCAGACCGTGTCGCGGGTCTTGTGCTGACACATGAAGACCATGCCGAGCGGCACTTGGTCAGGGCTGAAGCTGACCGTGGAAAAGGCCGCGATGCCCTCGGAACCGTCCGGCAGAGGGACCGGGCGCGAAAAGCTCCCCAAGCCCTGTGTCGCGATGCCAAGTTCGGCGAGCGCCTCGGCGGCTTGCTCGGCATCGTCGATCCGGCAGGCGATGGCATGAAGGCCCTGACCTGCGCTGGCCAGCAACGCGCGGCGGGGGGCGTTCGCCTCGGTCGGCTGGAGGATGCCGAGAAGCTCGAAGTAGTCCTGTGGGAACATGATGGTGTAATTGGCGGTGCCCTTGGCGGCGGAATGGATGCCGCGCGGCGAGAGGGTGAAGCCCAGGGCCGCGAATTGCGCGGCGGCGGCATCGAGATCGTCCACGAGGGCAAAGCAATGGTCGATGCCTTTGACGGGATGGGTCATTTTGGTCTCCAAAGGGTTTTTCTTGATATGGGGTTACGTTCGAACGGGGCTCAGAACGATTTCGGGAAGGCAAATGCCGGGCTGCATTTCGGCCACGAAAAGCGCGGTTTTTGCCATGTCTTCCGGCTGGATCATTGCGGCCATTTTCGCGGCATCAAAGCCGGGACGCTTGGCGAGCAGGGGCGTTGCAACTTCGGCGGGGCAGAGTGCGGTCGACCGGATGCCGTTCTTGCCCTCTTCGTCGTTGAGGCTGAGCGACAGGTCTGACAGCGCATGTTTCGAAGCGCCGTAGACCGCGCCGCTCACCGACGAATGAAAGCGTCCGGCCCAGCTTGAGGTGTGAATCATCACCCCGTCCCGTTGTTCGCGCATGATCGGCAGGCAGGCGGCGATCACGTTGATTGCGCCGGTGACATTGACGTCGATCACCCGGTCCCAGCTGTCCCAGTCGAGATCGGCCCAACTGCGCTTGGGGATGTTGAGCCCGGCGTTGTTGCACAACACGTGCAGCCCGCCAGCCCAGTCCGCGACCGTCCGGGCAATTTTCGCCATGCCGTCACGATCCGTCACATCCCCCGGCACGATCAGGGCGGTCTTCGGGTCGGGAAGGCTGGCAACCACGGCTTCAAGGCTCTCGCGTCCACGTGCGGTAAGGGCCACGCGATAGCCTGCCTTTGCAAAACGCTGCGCCATGGCGGCGCCGATTCCGGAGCCGGCGCCGGTGATCCAAACGGATTTCGCCATATGTCTTGTCCCAGTGGCTTCAATCATAAGAGGTAGCTAGCACCAATTTTTAGCCATTGTGTAGATTAATTTTCGAAGCCCGTGTTGAAACTTGGTTTTCAATGTTGACTGATGCGGAATGCTGCCGTCAGGTAAGGTGGCGACACCACCATATGAGCCCGTTCAGGGCCGCTTAACCGACCAGGGGAGCCAGGACAGATGACATTGATGAAGAAACAGGCGGGGCTTGCGCTCGCCTTGACCGGGGCCCTTAGCTCTGCGGCCTTCATGGCCAGTGCGCAGGAAGAGGTGCAAAAGGGCGGCACCGCCATCATCCACATGATTTCCGAACAACGCATTCTGAACCCGGGGCTGCGTGCGTCCACGGGGGTTTACAACATCACCGGCAAGATCATGGAGCCGCTGATCGACAAGAGCTATGACGGCTATGAGCCGGTTCTGGCGACCGAATGGACTGGCTCGGACGACGGCAAGACCATCACGCTGAAGCTGCGCGACGGGGTGAACTGGCACGATGGCGAGCCGTTCACCTGCGATGACGTGGCCTTTTCTGCCATCGAACTCTGGAAAAAGCTTCTGAACTACTCTTCCGCGCTTCAGGCAAATCTGGAAAGCGTCGATTGCCCGGATCCGCTCACGGCCGTGTTCAACTATTCCAAGCCGATGCCGATCGAGCTGTTCGTGGCCGCCATGCCCGATCTGGGTCACCCGGTGCCGAAGCACCTCTACGAGGGCACGGACATCCTCAAGAGCGAATATAATACCGCGCCGGTCGGCACCGGTCCGTTCAAGTTCGTCGAATACGAGCGCGGCCAATACGTTCTGGCCGAAAAGAACGAGGATTACTGGCGCGAAGGGTTCCCCTATCTCGACCGTATCGTCTGGCGATTCATCAAGGACAAATCCGCTGCCGCTGCCGCACTCGAGGCGGGCGAGGTGCATGAATCGGGCTTTATCGGGGTGTCGATGGCGGACGTCGAACGCTTCAGCAAGGATGAGCGGTTCGACGTCGGCACCAAGGGATACGAGAACAACGTTGCCCACTCGACGGTGGAATTCAACCACCGCAACCCGATCATGGCCGATCTGAAGGTGCGTCAGGCGATGTACCATGGTCTCGACATCGACTATGCGATCAACACGATCATGCATGGCTTTGCCGAGCCGGGCCGTGGCCCTGTTCCGAGCGCGGGCGGCCTCAACTACACGGACGACGTGCCGACCTATGACTACGATCCGGTGCTGGCCAAGACGCTGCTGGACGAGGCAGGCTATCCCGTCAAGGACGATGGCTATCGCTTCCAGTTGCGTCACCGTCCGGCGCCCTGGGGGGAATACACCCAGCTTTGGGCAGAGTATTTTTCTCAGGCGATGAAGGAGATCGACATCGATGTCCAGATCCTGACCAACGACGCGCCCGGCTTCCTGAACGGTGTCTATCGTGACCATGATTTCGACACCGCAAACGGCTGGCACCAGTTCCGCTCGGATCCGGCGGTTTCCACCATGGTCTGGCTGCGATCCGGTCAGCCGGAAGGCACGCCCTGGACCAACCAGTTCGGCTGGAAGAGCGATGAGATCGACGCGATGATCGACGCCGCGGCCTCTGAAATCGACGTCGAGAAGCGCGCCGCGATGTATCACGAGATCCAGGTCAAGGCGATGGAAGAGCTGCCGGTGATCTTCGCGATCGAACACCCGTTCATCTCGGTGACCTCCACGAAGCTTCACAATCATCACAACACGCCGCGGTGGAACTCTTCGAGCTGGTACGACCTCTGGCTCGAGCAGTGACTTGACTGCTGGCGGGCGCGTCTTCTTGCGTGCCCGCCGCTTCGCTGCTCCTTGCTTACGATCCCGAAGGATCCAGGAATAATGACTTTGCGTATGCCCCCAATCCTGATCTACGCGCTTCGGCGTCTGCTTCAGGCCATTCCCGTGGTCGTCCTGATCATGATCGGCACCTTCCTTCTGCTCAAGCTTGCGCCCGGAGACACGGTCGATGCGCTTGTCGGCGACATGGGGGGCGCCGATGCTGCCTTCATCGCGCGGCTGCGGGCGGAATACGGGCTGGATCAACCGATCTGGGTTCAGCTCTGGCGCTACATGACCAAGCTGGCCACGTTCGATTTCGGCTGGTCTTTCGTCTATGAACAACCGGTGTCGACCGTCCTGATGGACCGGCTCGGCACCACCCTTCTGCTGATGGCGGCCTCGCTGAGCATCGCCTTCACGGCGGGCATCACGCTGGGGGCGATTGCCGCGCGCCGGGCCTATTCAGTGACCGACAACCTGATCTCCATCCTTGGCCTCGTGTTCTATGCGACGCCGTCGTTTTTCCTGTCTCTCATGCTGATGCTGGTGTTTTCCGTCAAGCTTGGCTGGCTGCCGGTGGGCGGAATCAAGACCATCGCTGCCTTTTACACCGGCTGGGACCACGTCTGGGATGTGGCACGCCACCTGATCATGCCGACGGCTGCGCTGTCGCTGATCTATCTGGCCTTTTACCTGCGCCTGATGCGCGCCTCGGTGATGGAAGTCGCCGATCTCGACTATGTCCGAACTGCCCGCGCCAAGGGCGCCCGGGAAGGCCGTCTGATGATCCACCACATCATGCGCAACGCGCTGTTGCCGGTGATCACGTTGCTGGGGTTGCAATTCTCTACCGTGCTGGGCGGTTCCATCGTGGTCGAAACCATCTTCACCCTGCCGGGACTGGGGCAGCTTGCCTACCAATCCGTCGTGCAGCGCGACATGAACACGCTGATGGGCATCATTTTCCTCTGCGCGATCATCGTCGTCGTCGTCAATTTCCTCACCGACCTGCTTTACGCACGTCTCGACAGCCGGATCGAACTCGCATGACCCTCGCCGATGCTCAAATCGCCCCGCCAGAGCCCCCGCGCCATGTGATGTTCTGGCGTCGCTACAAACGCAACCGTGCCGCGGTTCTGGGGTTGGTTCTCTTTGCCGTCGTGGTGCTCATGGCGCTGTCGGCGGGCGTCATCGACCCGGGCGACCCGCTGCGCCGCGCCGGTGAGCCGCTGACCCCGCCTTTTGTCAATTGGCAGACACCGCTGGGCACCGATCAGCTGGGGCGCGATGTGATGTCCGGCGTGTTCTACGGCGCGCGCATCTCGCTTCTGATCGGCGTTGTCGCCACGCTGGTCGCCATTGTCATCGGCGTCGTGATCGGTGCCTTGGCCGGCTATTTCGGCGGCTGGGTCGATGATCTTCTGATGCGCATCACCGAGGCGTTCCAGACCATCCCGAACTTTGTCCTGCTGCTGGCGCTCGTCGCCATCATGGGCTCGAAAATCGAGTGGATCACGCTGGCGATCGGGATCGTCAGCTGGACCGCACCGGCCCGCATGGTGCGCGCCGAGTTCATGTCGCTGAGGGGGCGCGAATTCGTCGATGCGGCGCGCAATCTCGGGGTGTCGAACACCTCGATCATCTTCCGCGAGATCCTGCCGAACGCCCTGCCGCCGATCGTGGTCTATGCCTCGGTCATCATGGCCCTGTCCATCCTGATGGAAAGCGCGCTGGCCTTTCTGGCGTTGGGGGATCCGAACTATGCCAGTTGGGGCAACATGATCGGCCAGGGCCGCGCGGTGCTGCGCTCTGCGCCTTATTGCGCCGTGATTCCCGGCATCGCGATCATCTTTACCGTACTCTCTTTCTCGCTCCTGGGTGAGGGGCTGAACGACGCGCTCAATCCGAGGCAAAAGAAATGACAACCACAGCTCGATCCGTTCTCGAACTTCGCAAGCTGCAGATTTCTCTGCCGAAGGGCGCCGACCGCCCCTATGCGCTCGAAGCGCTGGATCTGACCATAAAGGCGGGTGAAATCGTCTGTCTGGTGGGGGAAAGCGGATCGGGAAAATCGCTGTGCGCCGGGGCGATCATGGGGCTTTTGCCCGAACCACATGTGCGCGTCACTGGCGGCGCGATCCGGTTCATGGGCGAAGAGCTGCGTGGGAAATCCGAGGCACAGATGCGCGCGTTGCGCGGGGCTGATATCTCGATGATCTTTCAGGAACCGATGACCGCGCTCAACCCGCAGAAAACGGTCGGTTGGCAGATCGACGAGGTGCTGCGCCTGCACACGAAGATGACCAAGACCGAGCGAAAGGCCCGCGCCATCGAGATGCTCGAACGGGTTCACATCCCCGATCCGCCCTCGGCCTACAACGCCTATCCGCATCAGGTCTCTGGCGGGCAGCGGCAACGGGTGATGATCGCGATGTCCCTGGTGCTGTCCCCGAAACTGATCATCGCGGACGAGCCGACCACGGCGCTTGATGTCACCACGCAATTGCAGATCCTCAAGCTTATTCGCGAGCTGCAGGACGAAGAGGGCGCCGGGGTCCTGTTCATCACCCATGATTTCGGCGTGGTGGCGGAGATCGCCGACAAGGTCGCCGTGCTCTGTCGCGGAGAGCTGGTCGAAAGCGGCACCACCGACGCGGTTCTGAACCATCCGCAGCACCCCTACACCAAGGCGTTGATCGGGGCGGTGCCCGCGCTGACGCCACCGCCGGTCAAGGCCGCCTCGACTGCGCCCGTGGTGCTCAAGGGCACCGGACTGAAAAAGACCTTTGCTGCGCGGGGCGGCTTGCTTTCGGGCAAGCGCAAAGCAGTCACGGCGGTCAAGGATCTCAGCTTCGAGCTGCGCCAGGGCGAGACCCTCGGCGTGGTCGGCGAAAGCGGGTCGGGCAAGACCACGGTGTCGCGGATCGTGACGCGGCTGTTGGAATGCGATCAGGGCTCGGTCGAGCTGGACGGGACGGATCTGCTGGCCGCCTCGCCCAAAGAACTGCGCGCGCTGCGCCAGCATATCCAGATGGTGTTCCAAGACCCGATGGCTTCGCTCAATCCGCGCAAACGGGTGGTCGACCTGATTGCCCAGGGCCCGATCGTGCATGGGGCCAATCCCCAGAAAGCCCGCGAGCAGGCCAAGAAGCTGCTGGAACTGGTGGAGCTTTCCCCCGCTGCCGCCAACCGGTTTCCGCATGAGTTTTCTGGCGGACAGCGCCAGCGGATCGGCATCGCGCGTGCCCTTGCGATGGAGCCCAAGGTGATCGTCGCCGATGAACCGGTCTCGGCGCTGGATGTTTCGGTGCAGGCGCAGGTGCTCAAACTGCTCGTGGACCTGCGCGACCGGCTCAACCTGTCGCTGCTGTTCGTGACCCACGATCTGCGGGTCGCGGCGCAACTGTGCGACAGGATCATCGTCATGCAAAAAGGTGAAATCGTCGAGAGTGGGCTGACCGCCGAGGTCTTTGCCAACCCGCAGCACCCCTATACGCAGAACCTTCTGTCATCCATTCCCGGCCGCGACTGGACGCCCCCTTCGCTGCAACCGGATGCCGCCTGAGGACACTCTATGGACTTCAAGGATATCCGCAGCGCCCTGATCGGCGAGGGGACGGCGATTGCCGGCCCCTTCGGTCCCCGCGCGCTGATCTATGCCGATTACGTCGCCTCGGGCCGCGCGCTCGGGTTCATCGAAGATGCGATCCGCACCCATGTGTTGCCCTATTACGGCAATACCCATACCGAGACCTCTTTCGTCGGGCGGCGCACCACGCAACTGCGGGAAATGGCCCGTGAGGCGGTGCGCAAGGCGGTGAATGCCGATGCGGACCACGCGGTGATCTTTACCGGATCCGGCGCGACCGGGGCGGTCGACAAGCTGGTGCGGGCCTTTGCGATGAAAGGTCTTGCGCAGGCTGTGGTCTTTGTCGGGCCCTACGAACACCACTCCAATGACTTGCCGTGGCGCGAAAGCGGCGCGACACTCGTGCGCGTACCGCTGACCGAGGCTGGCACGATTTGCGTCGAGGCGCTGGCGCGCGAACTCGCGATCCATGCCGATGCGCCGCTCAAGATCGGGGCGTTTTCGGCGGCGTCCAATGTGACCGGTGTGCGCACTGATCTGCGCAGCATCGCGCGCCTGCTGCATTCGCATGGCGCCTATTGCGTCGCCGATTACGCGGCGGCGGCGCCCTATATGCCCGTCGATCTGGCCGCGAGCGCCGAAGACGCGGGCGATCGCATCGACGCGGCGGTGATCTCGCCGCACAAGTTTCCCGGTGGGCCGGGGGCGTCCGGCGTGCTGATCGCCGAGCGCAGCCTGTTTGACACCGCGCGACCAACGCGGACAGGCGGCGGCACTGTAAGTTACGTGACGGCGACAGGGCACAGCTATATTTCCGACCCCGAGCACCGCGAAGAGGGGGGCACGCCCGCGATCATCGACGACATTCGCGCCGGCATGGTGATGCAGCTCAAACGAGACATGGACGAGGCCCGCGTCAAAGCCCGCGAGACCGTGCTGACACGCCGGATGGAAGACGCCCTTCGCGCCATTCCGGGCATGGAGCTTCTGGGGCCCTCGAACGTGCCGCGCCTTGGGATCTTTTCTTTCAACCTGCGCGTCAAAGGCAAGGTGTTGCATCACAACTATGTCGTGGCGCTGCTCAATGACCTGTTCGGCATTCAGGCCCGTGGCGGCTGTTCCTGCGCCGGGCCGTATGGGCATGCCTTGCTTGACATCGACCAGCCGACCAGCGCCCGCCATGAGGCGGCCGTCCGGCAGGGCCATTCGATCTTCCGTCCGGGCTGGGCGCGGTTTGGCGTGAACTGGTTCTTCGAAGAGGACGACGTGGACAAGATCGCCCGTGCCGTCCGCTTTGTCTCGGAACATGGTTTGGACATGCTGGCCTATTATCAGCTTGATGCGGTCGAAGGCATCTGGCGCGCGACGCCCCGGTTTGAGGACAGCTGCCCATCGGCGCTCTCTGCGCTTTGGCAGGGATCTGTCGCGACCAAAGACGCGGTGCCCGACTTTGAAACCTGCCTCGAAGACGCCCGACGCCTGGCCCAAAGCGCCAAGGAGCAAGGCCTTGAGGCCGCGCCTGTCCTGTCGCCCGAGGAGGAATCGCTGCGCTGGTTCTGGTTGCCGCAGGACGTGGCGGGCCTGACCATGGAAGGGGCTGCATGATGGCGGTTGAATTCCCAAAATCGCTCTGGGCCGCCACGGCGATGGGCCGACAGCTGTCCGCGTCCTTGCAAGGCGTCGAAGAGACCGACGTCGCGGTGATCGGCGCCGGGTTCACCGGCCTGTCAGCGGCCATCGAGGCGCGCAAACGTGGTCATGCGGTCACCGTGCTCGAGGGCAAGGCGGTGGGCTGGGGCGCATCGGGGCGCAACAACGGTCAGGTCATTCCGATCCTGACCTCGGCAGAGCCTGATGTCTGGGTCTCGCGCTATGGTGAGGTGGGCAAGCGCATGGTCCGGCTCATCGGCAACTCGGGCGATGTGCTGTTCGATCTGGTGCGCGATTTCGACATGCAGGCTGAAGCGGAGCAAAGCGGCTGGTTCCAGCCCGCGCACAGCCCCGGACGCGTAAAGCTATCGCAAAAACGGGTGGATGCATGGCAACGCCATGGCTTCCCTGCCGAGATCAAGGACGCGAAAGACTGTGCCGACCTTCTTGGGACGGATTTCTGGCATGGTGGCATGTTCAACCCGACGGGGGGCCATATCAACCCGCTGGCCCTTGCGCGAGAGATGGCTCGCGTGGCCGAACATCTGGGCGCGGTGATCCACGAAGAAAGCCTCGCCACATCGTTTGAACGGGTCGGCAGCCAATGGGTGATCAAGACCCCCAAGGGCACTTTGAAAGCCCGCGCCCTGATCATGGCAAGCAACGCCTATACGGGCGAGCTTGCGCCGCGGCTCGCCCCCCGCATCGCGCGCTCTGTGGTGCCGGTGCTGAGCTGGCAAATGGCAACCGAACCGTTGGGCGACAACCTGCGTCAGAAAATCCTGCCGGGGCGTCAGGCCGTGTCCGACACCCGCGGCGATCTGCGGTTCTTCCGCTATGACGCGCGAAACCGGCTGATCACAGGCGGGGCGGTGATCGGGTCTGTGAACGTGGCCAACCGCGTACGTCGGAAAGCCGCGGCAAATCTTGCCGAAGCCTTCCCCGAATTGGGGGTGCCAGAGATGACCCATGTCTGGTCTGGCTATATCGGCATGAATTGGGACCGCTTCCCGCGCATTCATAAGCTGGGCCCCGATGGATGGGCCTGGATTGGCTGTAACGGGCGCGGCGTGGCCCTTGGCACCTCGCTGGGGCGCGAACTGGCCCGCGCCGCCACCGGCCAGCCCGAGGATGAACTGGCTCTGCCGGTGAGCGAGCCCACGCCATTTGCGATGCACAGCCTCGTGCGACGCGTGGCCCCAACCTATCTGGCCTGGCTCAAACGTCAGGACCACAAGGAGATCAAATCTTGACACAGACACCCATGGCAGAGGCCAAAGGCATGGACCTGAACGACCTCCCGATCCTGCTACGCCGCAAGGTTGAGGCGATGATCCTCAAGCATGTGCTCGATGTGATCACCGAGCGTTCTGGCCGCGAAGAGGCAGAGGCGGTGATCGGCGCGGCCTGTTCGAAATCCGCGATCGAGCAGGGGCAAATGCTGGCCGACGATCTGGGGCATGCGCCCGACCTGACGGATTTCGCCGCAATCCAGCCGAACTGGACCCGTGAGGATGCGCTGCGGATCGAGACCATCGAGATGTCCGAAGAGAAGATGGATTTCAACGTCGTGAAATGCCGCTATGCGGAGATGTATCAGGAAATGGGGCTGGGCGATATTGGCCATCTGCTGTCCTGCAACCGGGATGGTGATTTCTGTATCGGCTACAACCCGGAGATCGAAATGACCCGGACACAGACGATCATGAAAGGCGCGAGTCACTGTGATTTCCGCTACCGCATGAAAAAGGAGGCCTGAGGACATGGCTGTCGAAAACTGGGTCGCCAAGGAGGTCGCGGAACTGACGGAATTCCGCCGTGATCTGCACATGAACCCCGAGCTTCTCTATGACGTGACACGCACCGCGCAGAAGGTGGCCGAGGCGCTGCGCGCGGCGGGTGTGGACGAGGTTCACGAGGGCGTTGGACAGACCGGCGTCGTTGGTGTGATCCGGGGCCAAGGCACTGGCTCGGGCCGGATGATCGGGCTTCGGGCCGATATGGATGCCTTGCCGATCATCGAGGAAACCGGCGCACCCTATGCCTCGCAAACCCCGGGCAAGATGCATGCCTGTGGCCATGACGGTCATACGACGATGCTATTGGGCGCGGCGCGGCATCTGGCAGAAAGCCGGGCCTTCGACGGCACTGTGATCGTCATTTTCCAGCCCGCCGAAGAGGGGGGCGCAGGGGCACGGGCGATGATCGAGGATGGTCTCTTTACCCGCTGGCCCTGTGACGAAGTCTACGCCATGCACAACCGTCCGAACCTGCCTGTCGGGCAGTTCACCATCAATTCCGGGCCGATCATGGGCTCGGTCGACGAGTTGAAAATCACCATCTCCGGGCGCGGTGGACACGCGGCGCGGCCCGAACAGACCATCGATCCGCTGCCCATCGCGGGCGCCCTGTTGCAGGCGGTGCAGACTCTGACCTCGCGCAACATGGACCCGATCGACAGCGCGGTGGTCTCGCTCTGCACCATTCAGGCCGGGAATGCGTTCAACGTCATTCCGCAAGACCTCACCATGACCGGCACGGTGCGCACATTGCGCGAAGAGGTGCGCGACATGATCGAGATGCGCCTTGAGACGATGGTGGGCAATATCGCGGCCGCCTACGGGGCTGTCGGCACGCTCGAATACACCCGGCATTACCCGGTGACGGTCAACCATGAGCGGGAAACCGAACTGGCCGCGATGGCGGCGCAAGAGGTGGCCGGCATCGAAAACGTCCACCTCGACATGCCGCAAACGCTGGGTGGTGAGGATTTCTCCTTCATGCTCAACGAGGTCCCCGGCGCGATGATCAATGTCGGCAACGGCCCATCCGCAGGCCTTCATCACCCGAGATATGATTTCAACGATGAGGTGATCGCTTGGGGGAGTTCCTATTGGAC
This sequence comes from Salipiger sp. 1_MG-2023, assembly GCF_030547555.1. NCBI lineage: Bacteria > Pseudomonadati > Pseudomonadota > Alphaproteobacteria > Rhodobacterales > Roseobacteraceae > Salipiger > Salipiger sp. 1_MG-2023. Next base: position 12,487 of record NZ_JAUOQN010000081.1, read on the forward strand.
GACCCTGGTGCGGCAGAGGTTGCCGCTGACCTGAATGCGGATCGGAACATGGCGCCTCAAGGGGTGCCACTGTTCCGGTTTGCCGCAAGATCCAGTTCGAGGGCGGCGGATTCAACATGCGTGTCACGCCCCTCAAACGTACGCGCCCGGATTAGACCGCCTGCCTGACGCCGGCTTGATGACCTAAGACACCTGCATAGCGACGTCGCAAATGGCGTGTCTTATTCGGAGGGTGGTATGCGGGGCGAGGTGCTTGGGATCGAACGTCGGCGGCGGTGGAGCGATGAAGAGAAACTGGGCATCATCTCCTCCGTCGGTGTCGGCGGAGCGACGGTCACGCAGGTGGCGCAGCACCACGACGTCAGCCGGCAGCAGATTTATGCCTGGTGACGTTTCCCCCTGCAGCTAATCCAGTTTGATATAGACTCTGGCCCAACCGAAAGGACCAGAGATGAAGCGCAGCAGATTTACCGAAGACCAGATTATTGGCATTTTGAAGGAGCACGAGGCCGGGATTTCCGTGGCCGATCTGTGCCGCAAGCTGTGAACCAGTATACAAAATTGGCTCTGACTCAAAGTTGATGCACCTTTGTAGGCGCAGGACTTCGATAACGGGTCCCCATCCGTCAAGCGGTTTTGGTCAAGAGATCCAATCGCGCTTGCGGGTTG
>NZ_JAUOQN010000082.1:0-12810 GCF_030547555.1 Salipiger sp. 1_MG-2023
AGCGCGACTGACAAGCTCGGCCCGCCGGTGAGCGCGAGGCCCGTCGTGAGCTACACCATCAGTTGGGACATCATCTCGGGTTGCGCAATGAGAACTTGGCGCGGCATCAAAACGCGACAGGTCCAAACCGCCTGATCATCACTTCAGTCCATCTCGCAATTCATGACACCTTGACGGACGTGACCGGTCAAAGCGCATCTACCGGGAAGATGCCGTGTTCCGATTGTGGGGCCGCTCAGCAAACTCGATGCCATAGCACCTCGGGAAGAAGCGCTGGCGAGAGGTTATGGCGACGCGCGCAGCCTCCAAACCGCGCAGCGGGTGGCCATAACCGGGTCTCGGGTCTCAACAGTGGTTTTGCATGAACCACACCGCTGAGGAGCCCCGCCATGACCGCTAGGGGCCGCCTTGGGCCCAAGATCGAGAAATTCCCACGCTGTCTTGCGCCCTCGTGACGATCTTGTTCGATAGGGCGTCCTTCAATTCCAAAGAACGGATCACACCATCAAACTGTAGGCACAAACCCTTGGGTTAGGGCAAAAATCCCCTTCGGGGAGGAGGGCTTCAGCGGGGCGCCTTCGCATGAGGCCGAGACGCTCGGCGCCTCTTATTGATCTGCGTCGCCTGTATCGCTGCGGGCCTGCGCCATGGCGGCATCGAGCTGATAGACCTTGCCCGCAAAGACCCGATTGCCGCTGAAGTCTCCGAACGGCGCGGCAGCACGGCGCAGGGACAGAATGTCTCCCTTGTCGATCCACCGTTGCAGATCGGCGGCAAACTCCGAATGCCTGCGGGCGCGGTCGAACATGGCGTCCAGCAGAATGCTCGCCTTTTTACCCGCATCGATCTCTTTGCGGAGCCTGTCGATGATCAGCGCCCTGTCCAGCAAATGAATTTCCCCGAGCTGTTCGTATTCATCTTTTCGGTCGGGGCTTCCTAATGCCCGCCGAGCGAAGTGCAACAGCATTGTCGAGAGAATGCCGGTTCAACTGCGCGAACCGTGATGTTTGTGATGCGGGTTCCGGCGACGCATCGTGGTGCTGTGACGCTGCTGAACGGGCGTTTGTGCCGATCCGGGCGGGCTAAAACACCGCCAAGCTGCCCGGGCGTTGTGCGTGCACGCATCGCACAGGCGGCGCACGGCGATCTGGAAGGCGCAGCTTTTCGGTGATCCGAAGCCGGCAAGGCGCTGACGCCGAGGGACGCGCCACGCCAGACCCGGCGGCGCATCCCTGTCAGCGGCGCATATCGGACAGCCAGCCAAGCCCTGTATCGGTCGTTTCCCGAGGTTTGTATTCCGCGCCAAGCGGAAGGGTCCACCCCAGCTTTTCGATGGCATCGATCACGAAGGCATAGTTGATCTCGCCGCGATCTGGCTCGCCGCGATCGGGGACTGCGGCGAACTGGATGTGTCCGATGATCGGCGCGAGGTCGCGGATGCGGGTGACCAGATCGCCCTCGGTGCGGCCGATGTGGTAGCAATCGAACATCAGCTTGACACCGGGCAGCCCCAGCTTTTCCAGCAGCGCGCTCGCCTGCTGCGAGGAGTGCAGGAAATACCCCGGTGCATCATGGCGGTTCAGCGGCTCGATCAGCAAGGTGATGCTGCCGGGGCAGGCCTTTCGCGCATAGCGCAGGTTTTCCAGAAAGGTGGCCTCGGCCTGCGGGCCTTCGGCAAAGCCGCACATGACATGGATCGCGCCCGCCCCGATCTGCACCGCATAGTCGATGGCCTGATCGATCGCGGCGCGGGCCTCGGGTTTGCGATCGGGCAAGGCGCAGAGCCCGTTTTCGCCGGGGTTGCCGCGCACGGTGTTGAGCCCCAGCATCGGCAGCCCGGTTTCGTCGAGCGCCGCCCTTACGGCGCTTGCGGGCACGTCATAGGGCCAGTGGCATTCGACCGCATCGAACCCGGCGGCCTTTGCGGCGCGGATCGCGTCGGGCAGCGACCTGTCGGCCCAGAGAAACCCAAGGTTTGCGGAAAATTTCATGCGTCCCACTCCACGTCGAATTTGGTCACGATGGCCTGCACCTGCTCGGCGCTGAGCGCACGGCGCGGCATCCCCCGCGTCATCATTGCTAGCCTTGCGGTGTCTTCGAGTTCTTCGATGGCGTTACAGGCGGCCTCGATGTCCTTGCCCGCAACCACCGGCCCGTGGTTTGCCAGCATCACCGCCGAGCGTTTGCCCGCAAGCCCGCGCACCGCAGCGCCCATCGCCGGATCGCCCGGCAGGAAGAACGGCAGAAGCTTCACCCGGCCCAGCTTCATCAGCCCATAGGGCGTCAGCGGCGGCAGGAAATCATCCGGGTCCACCTCTGGCATCATCGACAACGCAACCGCGTGGCACGAATGCAGATGCACCACCGCGCCCGCGCTGGAGCGCGTGTCGTAAAAGGCGCTGTGCAGGGGCATTTCCTTGGTCGGTTTGTCGCCGTCGATCAGGCGCCCCTCGGCGTCAAACCGGCTCAGCCGCGCCGGGTCCAGCCGCCCAAAGCTGGTGCCGGTCGGAGACACCAGCAGGCCTCCGTCTTCGGTCCGGGCCGAGATGTTGCCGGTGCTGCCATGGGTCAAGCCGCGATCGAACAGCGAGCGGGCCAGCAGGCAGATCTGTTCGCGCAGGGCGCTCTCGTTGGTCATGACACCCCCAATGCATCGGTAAAGAACCCCGCCGCGCCAAAGTTTCCGGATTTCAGCGCAAGGGCGATCCTGCTGCCGTTGCTGTCGCAGTAGGTCCAGGGCACGCCGGGCGCGATTTCCGGCCCGATGTCGAGCCGGTCCACCCCAAGCGCCTGCGTCACTGCGCCCGAAGTCTCGCCCCCGGCCACGACAAAGCGGCGGGCGCCCCGGTCGCGTGCAACCACAGCGCAGGCGGCCAGCGCTTCTTCGACGATGGTTCCGGCGCGATCTCGGCCCAGTTTTTCCTGCGCAGCGCGCACGCTTGCCGGGTCGGCGGTGGCATAGACCAGCGGTGCGCGGTCCAGATCCTGCGCGGCGATCCAGTCGAGCACCGCGCCATGCCCGTTCTGCGCCAGATCCAGCGGATCAAGCTGCAATGCGGGCGCGCCGCTGGCCAGATATTGCGCAACCTGGGCATTGGTCATCGCCGAACAGCTGCCCGACAGCAGCACGGCGGCCTTGGGCAAAGACGGGATGCTGACACCCGGCGCATCCGGCGCAAGCCCGCCCGAGGCGCGGTAAAGCGCGGGCAAGGGCATGGCCACGGCGCTGCCCCCGGTCATCAGCGGCATGTCGCGGCAGGCCTCGGCGATCACCTGCAAATCGCCATTCGCCACCGCATCCACCACCACATGGGCGATGCCCTCGGCCTCCAGCCTGTCTAGCGCAGCGCGCAGCGCCCCCGCCCCTTCGGCGACGGTCAGGCGATCCGCCAGCCCCACCGGCTGGCTCACCTGCGGCGCCAGCAGCCGCATCAGGTTGGAATCGCGCATCGGCGTCAGCGGATGATCCTTCATCGAGCTTTCGGCCAGCGGCTCGCGCCCCACGAACAGGTTCCCCATGAAGATCGCGCGCCCGTTTTCGGGAAAGGCCGGGCAATAGATCGTCTGTCGCGTGTCCAGATCGGCCATCAGCGCCTCGGCGACGGGGCCGATGTTGCCCTGCGGCGTGGAATCGAAGGTCGAACAGTATTTCCAGAAAAACCGCTCTGCCCCGGTCTGGCGCAACCATGCCAGCGCCGCGCGGCAGTCGGCAACGGCCTCATCGACCGGCGCGGTGCGGCATTTCAGGGCGATGACCTCAAACGGTGCTGTGTCGCGCGGCGGCTCTTTGGGTATTCCGATGCGAAGCGACACCTGAACACCGGAGCGGGCCAGCAGCCCGGCGAGGTCGGTCGCCCCGGTGAAATCATCCGCGATGCAGCCAAGATAGGTGCTCATCAAACTGTCCTTTCCGCGCGCTGGCGCGTCATTCCTTGGCTTTGGGCAGGGTCAGGCCGACATTGCGGGCATAAACCTTGGCGATGGCGGCGTCATCCTCGGGGCCCAGCCCCATGCCGACAGCGACCATGTATTGCTGTAGCGCCGCCGCGGTGATCGGAGCCGAGAACCCGGCGGATTTGGCAACGTCCAACACAATGCCCAGATCCTTGGGCCAGATGTTGATCTGGCTCTTGGGGCTGTAATCGCCATCGACGATATGCGGCGCGCGGTTTTCCAGCATCCAGCTGGTGCCAGCGCAGTTGCGGATCACGTCAAGGAATTTGTCGGGCGTGATGCCTTGGGTCATGCCAAAGGTCATCGCCTCGGCCATCGCGGCGATATGCACCCCGGCCAGCAGCTGGTTCACCGATTTCATCGCCGATCCCGGCCCGGCCTCGTCCCCCAGTTCGAACACCGTCTCGGCGCAGGCATCGAGCAGCGGGCGCGCGGCGGCAAAGGCATCGGGGCTGCCAGCGGCCATGACTGACAGCGCACCAAGCGCCGCCTTTGCCGACCCGCCCGAGATCGGAGCGTCAAGATACAGCAACCCCAGATCGGCGCAGCGCGCCTCCATCTCGCGGGCGAAGGCGGGGGCGACGGTGGCGCAGGACACAACGACCGCGCCGGGGGCAAGCCGCGCCGCGATGCCGGATGCGCCGAACAGCACCGCCTCGGTCTGCGCCGCGTTCAGCACCACCACCGCAATCGCGTTCAGAACATCGGGCAGATCGCCCGGCTGTCCACCCTCGGCGCGAAATCGGCTGGCCGCGTCCGCGTTGATGTCGACCCCCCATGTCGGATGCCCCGCGCGCAAACAGGATTGCGCCATGCCGTACCCCATGGACCCAAGGCCGATGACGGCGGTTTTGTAAGTCTGCACCATGTGCTGTCTTTCCTTTTTATCGCGTGGTCCGCTCGGCGGCGTCGCGGCGCATGGTGCGCACGCGCCAAACCCGATCCGAGGCGGTGATGAACATGCAGGTTCCGTCCGGCCCGCCGAAACACAGGTTCGATGTTTGCGCGGGCAGGCGGATTTTCCCAAGGCAACGACCATTGGGGGCAAGGCAATGCACCCCGTCCAGCGCGCTGGACCAGACGTTGCCTTCGTGATCGACCCGAAGGCCATCGGGCACGCCGGGGGTGATCGTGGCAAAGACCCGCCCGTTGCCAAGGGTGGTGCCAGTCACGTCAAAGACGCGGATGTGATGCGGCAGATCGTAATCGATGCCCGGAAAGCTCGCGCCCCGGATCGCGCCGGAATCCGCGATGTAAAGCTGCGTCTCGTCCGGCGAAAACGCCAGCCCGTTGGGCTTGTCGAAATCCGTGGCGCCGGCGGTCAGCGTGCCGTTGGGCTGCGCGCAGAACACGTAGCAGCCGTCCTGCTCGGCGGGGGCCGGATAGCCTTCGATATCGGAATTGATGCCGTAGGGCGGATCGGTGAACCAGACGCTGCCGTCCGAGCGCACCACCACGTCATTGGGCGAATTGAGCCGCTTGCCGTCGTATCGTTCAGCGATGATCTCGACGGTTTCGGGGTCTTCGGGGTCATGGCGGCGGATCACCCGCCGCCCGCCATGTTCGCAGCTGATCATCCGCCCCTGAAGATCGAGTGTGTTGCCGTTGGCGAACTCACTGTTGGCCAGCGCGACCGTTGCCCCCGCCCCCTCGCGCCATTTCCACATTTTCCTGGCGGGAATGTCGTTGAAATACAGCGTTTCATTCATCCAGACCGGGCCTTCGGTCCAGGTAAAGCCCGAAGCAATGAGCTCTGGCCCGGTCTGCGTGTCGATCATCGCCGCAAAGGCCGGGTCGATGATCTCGATAAAGGCATCGGCAGACATTCTCAGCCCTCCTTGCGGCGCAGAGTCTGGATCAGCAGCATGACCAGAATGATCAGGCCGAAGGTGATATTGCGCCACGCCTCCGAGATCTGCATGACCGACAGCACCGAATTGAGCAGCGTGATAAAGAACACCCCGCCGATGGTGCCGACCAGCCCGCCGCTGCCCCCAAGGATCGAGGTGCCGCCGATGACAACCGCCGCGATGGTCGGCAGAAGGTAGGGATCGCCCATGGATTGATAGGCCTGATTGGCGTAGCCCGCCAACAGCACGCCCCCCAGCGCTGAACACACCCCGGCAATGGCAAAGGCCGCGAACAGCACCGATGGCGTCGATACGCCCGACAGATAGGTCGCCTTTTCATTGTAGCCGATGGCCGACAGATAGCGCCCGAACCCGGTGCGGTGCAGCACCAGCGCCAGCACGATCGCCACCCCCATCCACAACACGAAGGCCATCGGCACGCCCAGAACCCCGCCCGTGGCGACGAATGACATCAGGCCGCTCGCCTCGCCCTTGGGGTTGAACCCGCCAGTGTACAGCACCGAGCTTCCCAGCAGGATCGAATTCATCGCAAGCGTCCACACCATCGACGGGATGCGCAGGATGACCACGCCCACCGCGTTCAGGCATCCGATCAGCGCCCCGAACCCAAGCGCCGCCGGGATCGCCAGCATGGTCAGCGTCGGATCGCCCGTCCCGGCCAGCGTGGTGGAAATCAGCGCGGCGCCGCCCAGCACCCAAGGCACCGACAGATCGATATGCCCCAGCAGGATGACAATCGTCGCCCCCATGGCGATCACGCCCAGAAAGGCCGCGATCTGAAGCTGCTGGCTCAGGTAATCAAGCCCCAGCATCTGCGGGTAGAAAACGCTGCCGACAAGGATCAGCACCAGCGTCGCGGCAAAGGGCACGGCAACGACCAGATCGAACGGTTTGCGAATTTGCGTGCTCATCGTGCAAAGACCTCCAGCCGGTTGCGGACCCTGAGAATTTCTGCGCCCCCGATGGCGATTGCGCCCGCCAGAACAAGCCCTTCGACAAGCGGTTGCGCCAGCGGCGGCAGGCCGGAAAAGAACATCAGCGCGCTGATGGTCTTGAGGATGAAGGCCCCGGCAAACGCCCCGATGACCGACCCGACACCGCCGCGCAGCGCAACGCCGCCCAGCACCACCGCCGCAATCGAATTGAGGGTGAAGTTGGTCGCGATCCCGGCATCGCCCGTGGTGGTGACAAAGCTGAAGTACAGCCCCGCCAGCCCGGCAAACAGCCCGCCAAGCCCAAAGCTTGCCATGCGCACGATGCGCACCTGAAGCCCCGATTGAAACGCCGCCTGCTCGGAAGAGCCGATGGCATACAGCCCAAGCCCCAGCCCGGTGCGCCGCAGCGGCACCCAGAACAGCCCGATCACCAGTCCCGCGATGATCAGCGCAGTGGGGATGCCCAGCACATCCAGCGTCATGGCATCGGCCAGGTCATAGTTGATCTGACCGCCCGGCGTGGGCCGCAGGATCAGCGCGAGGCCGACAAAGATCGACGCGGTGGCAAGCGTCACCACGATGGGCTGGATGCGGCCAAACACCACAAGCGCGCCGTTGATCAACCCGCACAGCACCCCGACCAGAAGCACAAGGCCCGCGCCTCCGATCAGCTCGATCCCGGTGCCGCCCAGAACATGCGAGGCCAGCGTGTTGGTCAGCGCCATCACCGCCCCGACCGACAGGTCAATGCCGCGCACGATCACCGCAAAGAATTGCGCAATCGCCGCAAGCGCAAGGATCAGGCACTGGTTGGCCCAGATCGTCATGACATAGGTGCTCATGCCGCGCGGATGGGTGCCAAGATAAACCGCCAGCAGCGCGACCAGAACGGCCAGCGCAATAACCTCGCGGCGGTTGGATCGCAGGAAATCACGCATGGGCCACCTCTGCGCCCATCTCTGTCGCGGGCATGTTCAGGGCCGCGGACAGGATGTTATTGGCCGTGACCTCATCCCCTTGCAGGTGGCGCACCACCCGGCCGTCGTAAAAGATATGCGTTTCGTCACACAAGTGGATGAATTCCTCGTAATCGGTCGAAAGCAACAGGATCGCGGTCCCCGCATCGGCAAGCTGGCGCAGCAGCCCATAGATCTGCGTCTTGGTCTTGACGTCGATGCCGCGGGTGGGGTCGGCCAGCAGCAAACAGCGCGGTTTGAGCGCTAGCCATTTGGTCAGCGCGACCTTTTGCTGGTTGCCGCCCGAAAGCTGCCCCACCGGTTGATCCAGCGTCGCGTATTTCAGTTCGAGCGCATCCAGATAGGGCTGGTAGAGCGCCGGATCGCTGGCGCGCACGCCATCTGTGCCAAGCGCCGCCAGTTGCATGTTGGCCCGGATGCTTTGTTGCAGCACCAGCGCCTCGGTCTTGCGATCCTCGGGCAACAGCGCGATGCCGATGTCCGGTTGTTTGGCCTGTTTGGGCGAGGACAGCGCAAGGTCGCGCCCTTCCAGTACAATGCGCCCGCTGGTGTTCTTGAGCACGCCGAACAGGCCGTGCAGCACATGTGCCTGCCCTTGCCCATCAAGCCCACCAAGCCCGACGATGGAGCCTTTGCGCAGGGTGATGTTCACATCCTGCAACGCCTCGCCCCAGCCGAAACCCTCTAGCTGCAGGACCGTTTCAGCGTCCGGATCGGCGGGGGATTTGGGCGGGAACAAATCGTCGATCCTCTGGCCGACCATCTTGCCGATGATGGCGCTGTAATCATGGGCCCCGTTGGCGAAAGTGTCGACATGGCTGCCATTGCGAAACACCGAGATCTTGTCGGCCAGCGCCTCGATCTCGTGAAAGCGGTGCGAGATTAACAGAACGCCGACCCCCCGCGCGCTTTCCGCGCGGATCAGATCGAACACTTTGTCCACCACCGAGGCATTCAGCGCCGAGGTCGCCTCGTCAAGGATCAGAAGGCGGGGATTGCGGGCCAGCGCCTTGGCGATCTCGACCTGCTGGCGCTCGGCAAGGCTCAGGTCGGCAACCCGCGCCCGCATGGAAATATGGCCGCCGTCGATCTGCGCCAGAACCTGCTGTGCGCGGGCGATCGCGGTTTTGGGAAGCCGGCCAAGGCCGCTGCCCGGTGCGCCCAGCAACAGGTTTTCACGCACCGACAGGTCCGGCACCAGCGACAATTCCTGAAACATGCAGACCAGCCCGCGCGCCACCGCATCGCGCGGCGAGGCAAGCGTGGTTTCGGTGCCATCCAGATAAATCGCGCCCTCGGTCGGGGGGATGACGCCCGAGATGATCTTCATCAGCGTCGATTTCCCGGCGCCGTTTTCACCAAGGACAGCGTGTATCTCGCCCGGGTGACAGGCGAAATCGACATCGTTCAGCGCACAGGTCGCGCCGTAGCGTTTCGTCACGCCTTTCAGGCGCACGATGGGGGGATCGTTCGGCGTCAAGGGAGGCTCCCTGGCATCTTGTGGATAGCTGATTTGTGGGCGGGCGGCGGGCAGCCCGGCGAAGAGCTGCCCGGCAAGGATCAGCCGTTGTCCGGCGACTGCCCCAGCAGCTCTTGTGGCGTGAAGGGGGCAAAGCAATCGGGGAAACCGGTGCCGGTGTTGAACGATTTGGGAAGGTCGGGGAAATAGGTTTCGCCTGCGACCAGTTCATCCGAGGTTGCGCGCGGGATCGGCAGGAATACGGTCTGCGGCAGCTCGTTGCCCTCGAGCAGCGCAACCGCGGCTTCCAGCGCGATCGCCGACATCGCCGGGGCCTGCGCGGCGGACACGCCCGGAATGCCCAGATCGGCCATTGCCATGCGCACGCCGTTTTCACCGTCCACGCCCATGGGCACGATCGGGTGCCCTGCGGCCTGAAGCGCGTTGATGGTGCCCAGCGATCCGTGCTGCGAGACCACCGCATCGAATTCGCCATGGGTCGCCAGCGCGTCCGAGACGACCTTCTGGCTGGTGCCGGTGTCCCAGTTGCCGACGACCTCGACGATTTCCAGCCCCTCGACCTTTTCAAGTACGCTCATCATTCCAGCGCGGCGGTCACGGTCGGTGGCGTTGCCCGGCAGGCCATTGACCATAAGGATCTTTTCCGCCTTGCCATCCAGCAGGTCCATCACCGCCTGGGCCTTGATGCGGCCAAGCTCCAGCTGGCTTTCGTTGATCTGCACGATCTTGTCGGAATCGAGCACATTGTCGAAGGGCACCAGCACGGTCCCTGCCCGTTCGGCGCGGCGGATCACCGGCTCGAAGGCGCTGGGGTTCACCGCGATGAAGGTGATCGCATCGTATCCAGCGGCAATAAAGTTATCGATGGCAGCGATCTGCGCGGCGCTGTCATTGCCCACCGAAACCACGTTGAATTCCGCGATTTTCTCGGCGTTCTCGGGGCGCGCGGCCCAGGCCTTGGCGGCCTGAATGGCGGCGATGCGCCAGTCGTTCCCGGCGAAGCCGTTCACAAAGGCAATCTTGTAAGGGCCATCCTTGGCCTCATAGCTGATGGTGCCAGTGCCCGGCGCGGGCGCAAAGCATTCGGGCCGATAGGTATCGGCCAGCGACATGCCGGCACTGCACAGAACGACAGCCGAGCTTAGCAGAAACTGCTTCATGGTTCTCCTCCCAGAGATGCTATGTTTACGTAAACATCTGGGATGCTTATTTCTGTTTACGTAAACACTTGTCAAGACGTTTCTTGATGGATTACCTCTGGAGAGGTGGCGGCAGCAGCTTTGCCAGCGGTTCCGGTCAGGAGGAAGAATGGACTCACGACCCACGATGGGCGACATCGCGGCCGAGGCCGGTGTCAGTCAGATGACCGTATCGCGCGTGCTGCGGGGCACCGGACAAGCCTCACCGGACGTGCAAAAGCGCGTGGAAACGGCGGCGCGCAAACTGGGCTACGTGCCCAACCGGCTTGCAACCGCCCTGCGCGACGAAACCACGCCGCTGATTGCCGTCGCGCTGGCGACCCTTGGCAACCGGGTGTTTTCCGAGGTGCTGAACGGCGTCAACGAAACCCTCGCCGCGCAACGCCTGCAACCGGTCTTTGGCGTCACCGAATATTCGCTTCAGCGCGAAGAGGAACTGGTGCGCGACCTGCTGTCCTGGCGGCCCCGTGGCATCATTCTTTCCGGGCTTGAACATACCGAGGCGACCCGCGCTGCAATTCGGGCTTCTGGCGTACGCGTGGCAGAGGTGATGGACCTTGACGGCGAGCCGATTTCGGCCGCCTTTGGCCTGTCGCAGACCGAAGCGGGGCGCGTGACCGCGCGGCACATGCTGTCCAAGGGCTATCGTCGGTTCGGCTATATTGGCAGCCAGAGCGGCCGCGACCTGCGCGCCGACAAGCGCTTGGCAGGGTTTCGCCAGACCGTGCGCGAGGCTGGCGGACAGATGGTGACGGAACATGTTTTCGACGGATCGTCCTCGATGATTGCCGGGCGCAGGGGCACGCAGGCGCTGCTTGATGCTGCCGACCGGCCCGAGGCGATCTATTACTCCAACGACGACCTTGCCGCCGGGGGCATAATGCATTGCCTCTCCTCGGGAATTTCGATTCCGCAGGAGTTGGCCCTTGCGGGGTTCAACGGGCTGGCCTTTCTGGAGGCCCTGCCGATCCGGCTGACGACGGTGGAAACACCGCGCCTCGAAATGGGACGGCGCGCGGCGCTTTACGTTATGCAAGATGACCACGAGACAGAGTGCGCCGCACCGGCCCGCATCGACCTTGGCTTTCGGCTGATCGAGGGTGAAACCTGCTGACAGGATGTCATGGGGCGTCTCCGTCAAGCCGGTGTCATTCCCTCGCAGGCCCGCAGGCGTGATCGGGCGGTTGTTTCGGGATCGAGGCCGATCAACGTGCCCTGCCCCGGAAGCACATTTATCTTTTCCCCAAGCGCCAGCATCCGGATGCGCGTGGATGACCAGATTGCCCTCGACCATGCCTGGATGAGCTGCGGGGATCATGCCCCGTTAGGGGGCGGATCCGTCGGCGGGCTTGGGCTGGGCAGGAGAAATGGTCAGCCTCGAGCGAACCGTCGCGCTGACAGCCCCGGGAACGGCGCGGATCGAAGAGATGCGTCGCTACCTCGTCAGAGATAGCGCTCAACAATCTGGCGCAGGGACAGGGTTGCACCAAGCCGACTGCCCAAAAGGAACAGGCCGCCTGGCAACTTTATCCGTCAGGCGCCCTGCCCCCCCGTAGTTTGCGCGCTTTGCATAGAGCGTTAGCGATATTGACGAGTTTTTGTGCGACCGCAGTGATGATGTTCTTGTGTGGATTTCCGGCGTCGCGCAGTCGCTACGCGCAGGCTTTCAGGGGGGGATTTGCAGCGACGAGGGCGGCCGGGAACAGGACATGCCGCAGGGCGCGCTGTCCTTTGGCGATGGCTCGTTTGCCCAGCAACGCACTGCTGTCGTGCGCTATGGGGGCGAGCCCCGTCAGAGCTGCGGCCTGTTCTGCGGATATGGCCCCGAACTCGGGTCGGCGATCAGCATAACGCAAGCAACGGGGCCGCCTCCGGGAATGGAGCGCAGGATACCGGCGGTTTCGACCAGTGTTCCGTCGGCCGCGACGGCTTGCTCGATGCGCGCTTCCAGCTCCGAGATCCTGGGTTCGAGCAGAGCCTTCAACTCCATGTCGGTGAACAGTCCAGCGCTCGCGCGTTTTTCGTGTGCCTTGATCTGGGCAAGTAGCCGCTTTGGCATTTCGACAAGTTGCGCTCACTTCGATGTCAAAGCTCTGATCGCGCGCAACTTTCCGGCCGGATGGCTACGTCCTGCCTCGGGGCGCAATACCATGATGCGGGCAATGAGTTCCGCATCGATCCGTCTTGGCCCGGGCACCACGACTGGCGGCAATTCACGCGCGACGATCCGCAGCGCGCCCAGCGAAGCCCGTAACCGCCACTCCTGCCCGCTGGTAGCTTCGAAGCAGACCAGAGCGCCACGCCGCAGCGCGAGAGACGGGTAGTGTCCCAACGCTTGGTGTAGGAGGCCGCGCGCGGAGCCCCCGGCGTAGCGCAGCGCGCGGCCGGGTGTGA
>NZ_JAUOQN010000083.1:0-12518 GCF_030547555.1 Salipiger sp. 1_MG-2023
CGATCACACGCAAGGCTACGGCTACTCCCGATTTTGCGAACTTTACACGCGATGGGAAGGCAAGCTGTCGCCGGTGACCCGAACCACCTGCGCGTTGAAGACCCGGGCTGCATCGAGGGCAATGTTGTCTTCACCTACCTTGACGCTTTCGATCAGGACCAGGACGGGCTTGCCGAGCTCAAGGCGCAATATCAGCGCGGTGGGCTTGGCGATGGCAAGATCAAGGCGCGTCTGGAAGCGATCCTTCAAGAGCTCATAGGCCCAATTCGCCAGCGTAGGTCACAGCTCGCCGAGGACCGAGGCTACATTCTTGAAGTGATCAAAGAAGGCACGGCACGGGCGCGCGAGCGCACCGACGCGACAAAGCGGGATGTGGTGAGTGCTTTGGGCCTATTCGAGTTGTAGATGAGCAGGGGCGGGCGATCCGGATGAAGGTCCGGTTCGTCCCGCCCGGCCGACCTTCATCCTCCGAAAATGCTGCGCGATGGAAAATGGCCGGGTCTGGTGAAGCTGCACCGCGGCGATCGACCAGGGACTGAACGGCAGGTCTGGGTCGTTCACCTACTGCTTAAATGGGACGACGTTTGAACCACCTTTCGCGAAGGCGACTGGACCTTCACTGCGAATGGTGCTGACTGCCTCCTCGAATGCGGCTCGGTCGTCTTCAAAGAGATTGTCCCAGACAATGGATGTCCCGTCTTCGGTCACAACTTCCAGCGACCAACCGCCCCCGCCTTCGAGCTTGTAGATGTCCACCTTGAATGGCACTCCATCCTCGACGATGCGCTGCGAGGCGCCGGAAATGACAAGGTTGGGTTCGCGTTCCATCTGAATACCTCTTTGATCTGCGGTAGATGATATTAGCACTGATCACCGAAGCCAATGGCCGCAAAGGGGGATGCTGTCGCAGCATCTTGAGTAACCGACGAAAGGCCGCTCAGAGCCGCTCTGGGCCGTCCGTGAAGACGGCCCAAGTCTTCAGATTTCGATGGCCTCTGCAATCGCAAGCGCATCTTCCAACTCGACGCCCAGGTATCTGACGGTGCTATCCATCTTCGTGTGGCCCAACAGAAGCTGAATCGCGCGCAGATTGCCCGTCTTCTTGTAGATCTGCGTCACCTTCGTGCGCCGCATCGAGTGGGTGCCGTAGGCGCTGGCCTCCAAGCCGATGGATGTCACCCATTCAGGGACAATTCGTGCGTACTGTCGGGTGGATATGTGCAGCCGTTCATGGAACCGTCCGGGCCAAAGGTACTCCGATCCGATCATCAGGGGTTCCTTCATCCACCGCGCCAACGAAGCCCGCGTGCCTTCCGAAATTTCGAACCTGACAGGCTGCTGCGTCTTGCTTTGCAGAATGGACGCACGCTCCTTAATCTGGCCAGACACCATGACGTCAATCACTTTCATCCTGACCAGATCGCAGCCGCGCAGCTTGCTGTCGATGGCAAGGTTGAAGAGCGCCAGATCACGGTGATTCTCGGCGAGTTCGAGCCGAACCCGGATGGCCCAGACGTGCTTGGGCTTGAGCGGGCGCTTCTGACCAACGATCCGGCCCTTGTTCCAAGCGGGACGAAGCGCGCGGATGGCAGGTAAGTTTGGTGTTTGCATAACGGATCCTCCGGTCCGCCACGTCCGCCACAACGACAACCCGACGTTGACCAAGGCAATATACCACAGAATGCTGCGCCGCATCTGAGGCCTGTTTGGAGCCTTAAGCGACCGGCCATATTTGGTCGGCAACGGAGTTTACGCTGCAGTGCGGGATGAAACCACCGAGCGTCATCGGCGCCGGACCCGTCAGCGTAGGCCATCACCATCATGCGAACTATCAACCGCGCGAATGTAAGGTGCCAGCCGATCCATGGAGTACCAGCTTCGAAATCTCGAAATCTGACTTTGAAACGCACAAGTTCACCCTCAACGAGGGGGCCTTCTACGATGGTGCCCACAATAGGAGGACCACCAACGTAGACGTTGACCATCACGCGCCGGCCAACTTGAAGCTTGGACCGTCTCATGGCTCGGTTGCCTTCACCTATAGAGCAGAACGGGGATCTTCACTGACTGGATCATTGCTGTGGTTGTGGATCCAATGATGAGATGCCTGACGCGGCTGTGGCCATATGCCCCCATAACTAACAGATCAAAACCTTCCGCCGCCGCCAGTTCCTGCAGGACCTCTTCAGGCGCGCCGGATGCGGTACGCGCGGCAGCGTAGAGCTTTGACGAGCGAAGCTTGCTCGTTGCGGCGTCAGCGATCACCTGAGCGCGGGCCTGATCCCGACCAATGCAAAGAACGGTAATGTCGAGTCCGACGAAGACAGGGCTCGCCGCCATGCGATCAACGGCGACCTTCGCGCTCGCACTGCCGTCATACGCCAGCAGGACCTTGGAGATCGGGCGAAATTCTCGAGACGCGACGAACACCGGGACTTTCGAAGTCCGCACTATGCGCTCAAGGTTTGACCCGAGGTGGCCAGAGGCGAAAGCGGCACCCTCGCCACGCTTGCCAATGGTGATGGCGCGGATGTCGCCTTCGAGTTCGCATACCGCGTCCAGAAGGTCTCCCTTCCGGAGACGCAGGTTCACGACAGGAACGCCGTCCTTTTCAAGGATCTGTTTTGCATCCTCGAGCAGGGCGTGACCTTTGGCTTGGGCAACTTTCGCGCGCTGCGCATCGAACTCGGCGAGCTCTTTCAGAAGCTCGCTGCGCGCACCAAGCTTCAGCGCTCCGGAAAGATCGGTGGAAGCAGCTCCTTCGCGCCGTCCCAAGACGTGCATCGCTTCGACGCCTGCGCCGAGCTTTTGCGCGATCCATGCCGTATGATGACAGACACTCTCGGAGTAAGCCGAACCGTCGAGAAGAACGAGTATTTTGTCCATGGTATCCTCCCTCAATGCCCCATCAACTTTTCCATCGCCCCAGGCTTGTCGTGGATGGCCAGCTGGTCGATCAACGTCTCGGACGCGGCGTTCATGCCAATCACTTCGACGTCTGCGCCTTCACGGCGAAACTTGAGAATGGCCATGTCGAGGGCCTGAACCGAACTGATGTCCCAGATATGAGCGCGACTGACGTCAATCACCACGCGCTCTGGCGCTTCGCCGAAGTCGAATGCGTTGGCGAAATCTTCGGTCGAGCCGTAGAAAAGCTGTCCTTCCAGAACATAGGTCCGGACTCGGCCGTCCTCCGAAAGGGTCGACGAGATACGGAAAAGTTGTGCGATCTTGCCCGCAAAGAAGATTCCCGACAGTAGCACGCCAACCAAAACACCGATCGCCAGATTGTGCGTGTAAACCACGGTTGCCACAGTCGCGAGCATGACGATCGAAGAGGAGCGCGGATGCACCGTCAACGCTTTGATCGAAGACCATGAGAAGGTTCCGATCGAGACCATAATCATGATGGCGACCAGCGCGGGCATCGGGATGCGGGCTACGAGGTCTCCAAGCCCCACCACAAGGATCAACAGCACGACCCCAGCAGTGAAAGCCGAGAGACGTCCACGGCCTCCGGACTTCACGTTGATGATCGATTGGCCGATCATCGCACATCCAGCCATCCCGCCAATGAAGCCGTTGCAGGTGTTCGCGATACCCTGACCGATACACTCTTGGTTCCGGTCCGATTTGGTGTCCGTCAGGTCATCGACGATGTTCTGGGTCATCAGACTTTCCAACAACCCCACAATCGCGACCGCTGCGGAATAGGGGAAAACGACCAGAAGCGTTTCAAAGGTCAGAGGGATGTTCGGAATCAGAAACACTGGAAGCGTGTCTGGCAGCGCACCCATATCGCCCACGGTTCGCACGTCCCAGCCCATGGCAATCACCAAGGCTGTCAGAACGACGATGGTGACCAGCGGAGAGGGCACCGCTTTGGTCAGGCGCGGGAAAAGGTAGATGATCGCCAGCCCTGCGGCCACCAGCGCGTAGGTCAACCAAGTGACCCCCTCGTTGGCGGGGTTCAGTTCCGGGAGCTGGGCCATGAAGATCAAGATTGCCAGAGCATTCACGAATCCGGTCATGACGGATTTGGATACGTAGCGCATGAAGCGCCCCAGCTTCAGGAGCCCGGCCCCGATTTGCAGCAGTCCGGCAAGCACCGTCGCGGCCAACAGATATTCCAGTCCGTGGTCACGGACCAACGTTACCATCAGCACCGCCGTCGCGGCTGTTGCCGCAGAAATCATGCCGGGCCGACCACCAGTGAAGGCGATGAGGACTGCGATGGAGAAGGAAGCGTAGAGACCGACTTTGGGATCCACACCTGCAATGATAGAGAATGCGATCGCCTCGGGGATCAGCGCCAGCGCGACGACAATGCCTGCGAGCACGTCGCCGCGGATGTTACCGAACCATTGCTGTCGGTAGTCAGAAATTGAGATCATAAATTAGTCCAAGACCCTGGGTCGGGGCGTCCTCCGAAAGAAGGTCCGACAGTGCAGTTTGGGCTTATCTAAGGGGTTATCCGGCGGATCAGCGGCCGGAAGAGCCACCCGGGCTTTCACCGGGTCCTTACGCTATTACGGGTCTTAGAAACGGTTTTTAGGAGGAACTCAAGAGCCAAGGTTTTCCTGCACCGCGATCCGGCAGGATCGTGGCGAGCATGATGGTTAAATTGGCACCCCGGACATTGGGCTCACTACGGGAGTTCTGCGCAGCGCCTCTCCCCCATCAAGTCCACATGGATCAACAATGCTATCGAGAACGGGAGGATGGATTAGGCCCGGGTTCACCGCTGCCTCTTTCCAGGCATTCACAGGTGGTTTCTGGCCGCAACATCTCTCGTGGACGAGAACACCGAGCATCGAGAAAGACCGCCTGCATCCCGGTAAACGCCATCGACCGCTGGCCTCCGGCGCGGTTAGCCCGCGTGGAGCGCTCCGCCTTCTGGGAATATTGGCGGTGCTTATGGCGGGTCTTGCGATGCTGCTGCCACCGATGATCTCGATCATCGTCGGTCTCTATATCGCCTGCAACCTGACCTACAGTCTGCGCCTGAAGAGCGTTCCCATCATTGAGATTCTTCTGGTCGCGGCTGGCTTTGCCCTTCGTGCCAGCGCGGGCTACGCGGCCTTCCGCACAGTGCCCGACCCATGGGTCATCGCCACGGTATTTTCCGGCAGCCTACTGCTTACCGTGGGCAAACGCCGCGAAGAGATGCGACGCGTGAGCCGCTGCACCGAACATCGCCCGGTCCTGGCGCATTACTCCCCCTCGTTGCTGGACGCCTACATGCAGATCGCGGCGGTGGCGACGTTGGGAAGCAGTCTTGTGGTGCTGATGCAGGTCGTCGATGCCGCCGATCTCAGGATCCTGTTCTTCGTCAGCTTGCCCTTCATCTTGAATATTTTCTTGCGCTACCTGCTGGTGGTCTTCGCCGGGAGCGGGGCGGGGAACCCGACGCGGCTGCTGTTGTCGGACCGCACGCTGCAGGGCACGCTGATCGCATGGGCGGCGCTGACCGAGCTGGCCGCGATCCTCGCGCAAGCCGAAGTATGGGACGTCATGGCGACCTTCGCGCCCCGGGTGCCTTTGTCGTGAGCGCCCTGTCCCGCCACGCGCCACGCCTGCTGGGGCTGGCCCGCGCCGGTCTGACGCTGCTGGCCCTGCTCTGGCTGGTGCGCTTCGTGGCCGAGAACGCCCTCGACCTCCGGACCGCGCTGATCCGGATCGAGCCCCTGGCAGTGGGGCTGGCCGTGGCGGCCGTGCTGATCGGGCTGCTGCCGGGGGCTTGGGCGTGGCAGCGTCTCATGGCGCGGGCACTTCCGACGCTGACCCCCACTCGCGGCATCCTCGTCTACCTGCGCTCGGGGGTCGGAAAATACACGCCCGGGGGTGTATTGGCCTTCGCCATCCAGCACCGGGCGCTGAACGATCAGAAGGCCAGCCCGCTGTGTCTGGTCAAGGTCTTCGCGGGCACCGCCCTCGCCGCCTGTTTCGCGGCTGCCGCCTTGAGCCTGCCCGCGATGACAGCGGTGCTGGACTTGCCGCGTCTCCCTGCTGTCGCGGGCGTTGCACTGCCGGTCCTGCTGGTCCTGGGGCTGCTGCTTTGGGCCGCGCGTCATCCGGCATGGCCGCTGTGTCCCGACAGGCTCGACCAACTGGGCATTCCGCAGCCCCCCGCCTTTGCCACGTCGGTCGCCCTCATGACGCTCGCCTGGACCGCGACCGGCCTGCACCTCGTGGCGCTTGGCGTGCCGCTCGGGGCCGACCCGTTGCTTCTGCTGTCGGCCTTTGCACTGTCGGCCATTGTCGGGATCGTGTTTGCCGTGCTCCCCGGCGCGCTCGGGGTTCGCGATGGAGCCCTTTCTTTGCTTCTAGCCAGCCAGCTTTCCCCGGTCGATGCCATGGCTCTGGCGCTGGTCAGCCGTGCGCTGATCGTTGCGGCGGATGTGCTCGGCAGTGCCACCGCCACTTTTGTCGCTTGGGCGCTGACGCGCCGCGCTGCCACCCCACAGCCCAACCCGGAGGTCACCGCATCATGAGACCCGAAACTTTCGATATTTGTGTCGTGCTGAACTATTACACCCCGTACATGTCCGGCCTCACGGAAACCGCGCGCGTGGTCGCCGAGGGTCTGGCAGCGCAGGGCTGGCGCGTCGCAGTGGTCTGCACGGACCATGAAGCAGGCCCAAGCCCCGCCCCCCGAAGAAACAATTCAGGGCGTGCAGGTCTTTCGCGCCCCCGTCTGGTTCAAGATCGGCCGCGGCCCGGTCAGCCCCGGGTTTATCCCCCTCGTGCAGCGCATCGCCCGGCGCTCGAAGGCGCTGCATCTGCACCTGCCAATGCTGGAGGCCGGGGTCATTGCCGCCCTCGCGGCGCGCATTGCGCCAGAGCTCCCCATCGTCTCGACCTACCACATCGACCTGTGGTTGGCCCCGAGCCTGACCAGCAGCCTGCAAATCGCTGCCGTCAACCGTGCCGCCCGAAGCGCAATCCGCCGGGGCGATCACGTGGTGGTCAACTCGGACGACCAAGCCCGGCACTCCCTACTGTGGGACGAAATTTCCCGCAGTACCTGGTCGGCGATACCCGCACCCTGCCTAGATCCGCGCGGCGGGCAGCCGACGATGCGGGACGGGCCGGGTCACCACGTGGGGTTTCTCGGGCGGATTGTGCCAGACAAGGGGATCGAGTACCTGATCCGGGCATTTCTGCGCAGCGCGGCCCCCGAAGACCGGCTGCTGCTCGGGGGCGAATATGACACCGTCGCGGGCGGATCGAACATCGCCGCCCTGCGCGGCATCGCGGCGGGGGATCCGCGTGTGCGCTTCCTGGGCGCGTTGGAACGCGATCAGACCCGCGATTTCTACGCCTCGATCGACACCTGTGCCCTGACTTCGGTCGCGGAATCCTTCGGTATCGTTCAGGCGGAGGCAATGATGTGCGGCCTGCCCGTGGTGGGTTCCGACCTGCCCGGCGGCCGCGTGCCACTGGTGGACACGGGCTTCGGCATCCTGACGCAACCGCGCGACGTCGATGCTATCGCCGCAGCGCTGACCCGTCTCAAGGACTTCCCCGAGCCGGAAAAGCGACGCCTCTCGACACTGGCCCAAGGCCTTTACGGCGCGGATAGCTGCGTCAACCGCTACGCCACCTTGTTCAGCGGCCTGATCGAGACCCGCAGCAGCCGCGCCCCCTGCAGCCTGCCGCAGTCCGCACCCACCGTGCACTGACCCGTCCCCGACACGCAACCGACCAGCAACCGATCAACAGGAAAGACCACAGCCATGAAAATCACGCTTACAGGCGGCGCCGGAGTCCTTGGACGCAACCTTGTCTCCCATCTTATGGCGGCCCGGCACGAGGTTACCAGCCTCGACCTTTCGCCCATGCCGGAGACGCCTGGATGCACCCAGATCATCGGCGACATCCGCGACCCGGCCACCGTGGCGCGCGCCGTGGCCGGAGCAGACATAGTCATTCATGCCGCTGCCGCTCTCCCCAGCTACAGGCCCGCCGACATCCGCTCCATCTCCGTTGGCGGCACAGAGGTCGTCATGGCGGCCTGCCACCGGGAAGGGATCGGGCGAGTGATCCATGTGTCGTCCTCCGCAGTCTATGGCCTGCCCGACATCGTCCCCACCCCCGAGGATCACCCGCGCCAGCGCGTCGATCCCTACAACTGCGCCAAGATCGATGCCGAAAAGGTGTGCGAGCAGTACCGCGCCGAGGGCATGGTAGTGCCGATTCTGCGGCCCAAGACTTTCCTCGGGCCACATCGGCTGGGCATCTTTGCAATGCTGTTCGAATGGGCCGAAGAGGGGCGTCATTTTCCGCTGATCGGCGGCGGGCAGTATCGCAGCCAGTTGCTGGACGTGGACGACCTGGTGACGGCGGTGGACGCCGTGATGTCCCTGCCCGATGCGACGGTCAACGATGCCTTCAACATTGCCGCCGCCGAGTTTACCACCCTGCACGACGACTTCCAGGCGGTGCTGGATGCGGCGGGCCATGGCAAACGCGTCATCGCCCTGCCCGCGGCGCCCGCGATCGCCATTTTGCGCGCGCTGGAACTGAGCGGCGTCTCTCCGGTCTACAAACGCCTGATTTACAAGCTGAGCCGCGATGCCTACGCCGCCACCACGAAGGCCGAGACCGTGCTGGGGGTCCGCCCCCGCGTGTCCAGCCGCGACGCCATCGTGCAGAGCTTTCGCTGGTGGCAGGCGCAAAACCGGTCGCGCAGTTCCGATGGCCGGGCGGCACCGAACGGTCAAACCGGGCGCACCAGCCGCGAGCCCTGGAAACAGGGCGCGCTGGGTCTTGCAAAGGCCCTGTTCTGACACTCCAAGCCCAAGCCGCCGGAGGCTCTGCCATGTCCCGTTTCATCCTGTTTCTCGCCGGTCTCTGGCTGGTGCTCGCCACGCTGCACGAGATCTTTACCGGGCGCGCCTGGATCTGGGTAATCCCCGGCGTCTCGCCGCCGGCGGTGTTCGCGGCCCTGCCGTTGCTGTTCTTGCTGGCGTCGGCCGTTCTGAAGCGTCACCGCGCCGCAGTCGCCGGCCTGGCCCTCGCGGCTTTTGCAGTCTCGTTGCCGTCGACCGGGTTCAACTTTGCGGCCCTCTGGCGGGCGCCGGTCCCCGCTTCCGAAGGGGTGCCGATCCGGATCGTGCAGCTCAACACCGATTACTGGGGGCAGATGCGCGACGGCACGCTGACCGATCCGCGTGACAAGGACGCCATGCTTGCCTACCTCAAGGCGCTCGATGCGGATGTCTACCTGCTTCAGGAACACATGACCCGCGTCGGAGACACCGCGCCGCCGGTCACCGATCTGTCCGATGTCGAGGCGGTCTTTCCGGGCTACGAGGCGCGCACGGCAGGCACTCTGCTGACGCTCAGCCGCCTGCCGATCCGGGCGCATGAGGTGGTCACCTCTGACGCGCCGCGCATCCTGCAACTGCCGCCCCCGCCCTATGCCCTGCGCGTCGATGTGGACCTGGGGGATCAGGTGGTCTCCACCTACAACGTGCACATGCCGATCCAGATCATTATCGAACAGGACTGATTCTCGGCGGAATTCTACAACGAGATCAAGCGCAGACATGGCATTCGGCAGCAGGAGTTCGCTGCCCTCTCCGCCGATGCCGAGGCAAACCCGAACCCGCTGGTGATCGCCGGGGACTTCAACACGTCGCCCGCGATGGGCGACAACCGCAAGTTGCTGGGCGTAACCCTTGACGCGATCAGCTACACCTCCATCGTCTATCCTGCGACCTGGCGCGTGGGCGGGCAACTGCCGAAGCTGTGGCGCACTGACTGGTTCCTGCTGCGCAACGACGTCCAGGTGGCAGAGTTCCGGCAACTGGACCCGGAGGGCAATTCCGACCACCTCGCGCAGCTGGCGGAGCTGAGGGTGACGGCGCAGCAACAAGAGCAGCTCTCCGCCCTCGAGGCCGCCAAATGACCTGCGGTTCAGTCCACGCCTCCGCCCGCGTCCCGGCCCAGCCCCTCCAAGACACGGCACATACGGTCGATGCTGCGGCGCACCTCGGGCAGATGGCGGTCGGCCTCATGCGCCACGAGCCACTGGTCGTGGGTCAGCTCGGGCACCACCGGGCCCACGCGCTCCAGCCCGGGTTCCGCATCGCCGATAAATGTCGGCAACAGCGCCCGCCCATGCCCGGCGAGGGCCAGGTCCAGCGCATTGCGGGGGCTGCTGACCTCGCAGACGGCATTCCCCGCAGCCGTCTGGGCCACCCAACGCGCCGAGGGCGTATCCGCAAGCACGCGGATCCAGCGGTGAACCCCCTTGGTGTCGGCAGACTCGCCAGCCCTACCCGCTGCGGCGTAGGACGCGAAAGTGACCGCCGACAACATGCGGCCTGCGAGACCCTCTTGAGTCGGTGGGCGATTGCGAAAGCCGATCGTCACCTCGCGGTGCGCGATATCCATCACCCGCTCGGCCGAGACAAAGCGCAGCCGCACATCCGCCGGCGACCCGGTCAGCGCATCGAAGGCGCGCAGCAGCGCCAAGGTCGTCCAGGTGCCCGCCGAAACCTTGACCAGTGGCAGGCCATCTGTGCCCGGCGGCTGCACCAACCGCGCGATCCGCGCCTCGACTTGCGACAGCTCGGCCATGAGGGCCTGGCCTTCGCCGGTCATCCGGTAGCCCCGGTCGTGCCGGACGAACAACTCGCGGCCAAGCCTGCGCTCCAGCTCGTGCATCCGGCGGCCCAGCGTCGCCGCACTGCGCCCCGTGCTGCGCGCCGCCGCACTCAACCCGCCGTCCCGCGCCACCGCGAGGAACAGGTTCAGATCGCCCCAGTCGAGACCGTCCGGAATCCGGTTCGAATCCTGGCCCGTGGCGTCTCCCGCTTCCATGGACTTCTTTTCACTCATGCAAAGATATCCTCAAAGCGTTTCGTTTTATGAGCCTCAGCAAGCCGCTATCCTGCCATCAGGTCAAGTCGTCCCTTCACCAATTCCACAGGTCAGACCGGAAGGATTCCATGCCTCAGTCGCTTAGAACATCGACCTCGTTCCCGTCCCGTCGTCCCTCGCGCGCGCAGCAGGAACAAGATGCCTTCCTGGAACTGCACGGCGGTCCCGGCCCCCGCGCCCTCTTTGCCTGCATCGAGGCCATCGCCGCAGGCAGCGGCGCGCTGGGAGGGTTTCTGATCCGCTGTCCTGGTCAGGCGATAGCAGTTTTCACACAGGTCCGGCGGTTCGGACACGATGCGCGCGCCCATCGCCGGAGGTCCACATGACAACCCTGCTCGGCGATCTCGGCACGCGCCGCCTGGGCAGGACCGGTCCGGAGGTCTCGCGTTTCGGCCTCGGCACCATGACGTTTGGCGTCGAGACCTCGGAGCCCGAGGCCCATCGCCAGCTGGATCATTTCGCGGAGGTCGGCGGCACGCTGATCGACACGGCGGATGTCTACGGAGGCGGTGCCTCGGAAAGCATCATCGGCTCCTGGGCGGCGCAGCGCACACAGGGGTACACCGACATGATCCTTGCCACCAAGGCGCGCTTTGCCCCACGTCCGAATTCTGCGGGGGCGTCGCGCCGCAGCCTCCGCGCCGCGCTCGAAGGCAGCCTCAAACGGCTGAGGGCCGAGGCGGTGGACATATATTTCATCCACGGCTGGGACCGTGACACCGATATCGACGAAACGCTCTCGACGCTTGGCGACTTCGTCCGTGAAGGCAAAATCCACGCCATCGCCTGGTCGAATTTGTTGGGCTGGCAGCTGCAGAAGGTCATCTCCCATGCCCGCGCGCACCGTCTGCCGGTGCCCGTGGCCGTTCAACCGCTGTACAACCTGCTCGATCGGCACATCGAGCTCGAACTCCTGCCCTGTTGCGCCGAGGAAGGTCTGGGCCTGACGCCATGGTCGCCGCTGGGCGGTGGCTGGCTGACCGGGAAATA
This sequence comes from Salipiger sp. 1_MG-2023, assembly GCF_030547555.1. NCBI lineage: Bacteria > Pseudomonadati > Pseudomonadota > Alphaproteobacteria > Rhodobacterales > Roseobacteraceae > Salipiger > Salipiger sp. 1_MG-2023. The sequence goes on from NZ_JAUOQN010000083.1 coordinate 11,884, forward strand.
CACCGCCTCGGCCCGGCCCGAAGGCGCGACCCGGCTGGGCGAAGACCCCGGGCGCGGGGTCGAGGCCTATGATTTACGCAATACTAACCGCACCTGGCAAATCCTCTCGGTGCTGGAGCAGACGGCGCAGGAACTGGATTGCCCCCCGGCCCATGTGGCGCTTGCCTGGCTTGCGGAACGCCCCGGTGTCAGCGCCCCTCTGCTGGGGGCGCGCACCACCGAACAATTGGCCGACAATCTTGCGGCGGCCGCGCTGCAACTGTCTAAGGAACAGGAACAGCGTCTGACGCAGGTTTCTGCCACGGGCCTGCCCACCTATCCCTATCGTTTCCTCGAAGACTGGTCCGGGCTGGACTGTTGGCAAAGGCTGGGCACCTCGGGCGCTCAGTGAGGATTACGCTGCCTGTTCAACGCCGGAGGCCGACCGGCAAAGCCCTTTCGAAAGAAATGTCCCGAGTGCTGCCTCGCACCTGCGTCGCACCCGAACGGCGGTCCGAGAGCTTCAAAGGCGCTCGTTGGGGACATTGTTACAAAAAGACGGCTTGAGGCGTGACCTCTCCTCTTATCTTTCCCGGTAGGACGTCCCCGTTCGCGGAACGTCTCCCCGGAGCGCCTGCAATGTGGGATGTCTGGGT
>NZ_JAUOQN010000084.1:0-12368 GCF_030547555.1 Salipiger sp. 1_MG-2023
AGCGCGACTGACAAGCTCGGCCCGCCGGTGAGCGCGAGGCCCGTCGTGAGCTACACCATCAGTTGGGACATCATCTCAGGAACAGGTCGATGGGCCGCCCCTTCCCGTCACAGATGGCGTGCAGTTTCGTGTTCATACCGCCTTTGGTTCGGCCAATCAGACGCCCACGCCCCCCGTTCATGGCCGCACTCGAACCAATGGCGCTTGGCCATTCACCTCTAACGCTTCCAGCGGTTGTAGAGCGTCTTATGCAGGCCACATTCCCTTGGCGCATCACGCCCCCTCAAGCCATTGCAGTTGAGGAATATAATGCTGCTTACTACGCGCCGGTCATCCCTTTCGGGACATTGCTTTGCAATGCCCTGCCGGGCAGTGAACGCAAGGCTTGCCGTGGGGCTTCGAAAATTGGGGCTCCAAGCACGCTATCTGCGCTTCGGTCAGCCCGAAGAGATCAGACATGTCACCGCTCCTTTGGAGAGCCCTGAGCCTGACCGCTAGTATTGATGCCTTTTGGGACAGACACGTATCAACAAAACAACGGGCAGCGCTGAAACTATTTATGAAACGTAACAACAGAATCCCCAGCGGGACCTCGCGCCAGTAGGGCAGCAATTCGACCATCATGAGCTCCAGTTCGGACGTTGGCGCACGCCTTGCCACATGCACGAACCCGAGGGCGGCAATGGCCATGATCGCCTTGGCCGTGCCGAAGAGGGCATGGCGGGATCCTTGGCTGCAAGCCCCCTCCCCGTCCCCCGCACCATCGCCAGCAATCCCGGAAGCGCAAGCAGTGCATCGGCCAGCATCACCAGATCTCTGTCGGTCCAGCCCCCGGGCCGCCGCAAGCGTGCCGCAAGCGTGCCGCAAGCGTGCCGCAGACAAGGCCCACCGTCATCACCGCCGTCAAGGCGATGACGGACAACAGGCGCAGCGCATCGGCAAGACGGCAAAACACCGACCGGCCCGGATGATCATAGCCGAGCGGCGCAGCGGCCTCGGGACCGGTCAGCGCCTTCATCAGCGATTGCGCAACCGGATCGCCCGGCAGGATCAGCGGGCCAAGCAGGGACAGGGCGGCAACCAGCACGATCAGGACCGCACCGGTCAGGCGGTCCGCCGAGAGGCGGCAACGTCCAGAACGCTCATGCTGCGACCCTCGGATCCAGACGCCGCACGGCGGGGTCAATTGCGGCATTGAAGACGACGAAGCCACGACCAAGCACAAGCGACGTGCCTTGCGCCATCGGCACATCGCGCATGAAAATCGCATGCACCAGCGCGTGACCGATGTCCGGCCAGCCAACGCAGTTGCGCGGCAAGAACCATGCTCAGAACAAGGGCCACGAGAAACTGCGGATAGGCCTTGATGCCGGTCGACGTGACCAGCCACACCCGGTCAAGCATTCCGCCGGGCCTGAGCCCCGTGGGAACCCCCAAGGGCGGCCCGATCAGACGCGACAGAGAAATGACCACCGCCGCCAAGGGCACCGACGCGCCAAGCTGGTGCGCGATTTCCTTGACTACCGGCGGTCCGGTGACCAGTGACCAGTGACGTTCCGAAATCCAACCGCGCCAGGTCGCACAGCCATTGCGACAACGCAGGCAACATCAGACCGTCAAGGCCAAGTTTTGCCCGCACCGCATCGGCAGCGAGCGCATCGACAATGTCATAGCCATAGCGCCCGGGCGCATCACTGGACAGGCTGCGCATCATGATGAAACTGGCGGTTCCGATCAGCGCCGCCACCATGGGTGCCCGCACCCTCGGGATAGCGCAACATCGCCCCTGCGATGCCGGTGCGGCCAATGGCGAGGCTCCGGGCACGGCGCGCCTCTGGTTCGGACAGGAACGGATGGCCAGCGTTCCCCTTGATCAGCCGCGCGCGGGGGATGGCGCGCGAAAGCCGATCGGCACTTTCCAGCATGTTCCGCCGCGAAACGCTGGCCGGATCGAGCCCAAAGACGAATTCGGCGTCACCGGATTGCGCCATCCACGCCCGCGTTTCGACCCGGCTGACGGCGGAATAGCCGACATCGGCGAGATGCGGCGGTGCCGCCAGCAATCGGCGAATGCCGTCGCATCGAGGCGGAGCGGCGGGTCCATCGCGGTGATCCCCGTGCCATCCGCTGCACAAGATGCCGGCGACAGGTTCTGCGAGCGCAACTCGGCAAGAACCGCTGGCAGCGCCGCCAGCGGTTCGGACAGCAGGGCAGCGACCGTACCATCGCCCGCCGTGCTCCCGGAGATCGGCACATCCGCCAATGGTCCGGGTTTGGCGCGCGCGATCTTCGGCGCATTGACGACACTGTCGGCGGTCATTGCGGTGCCATCGTGGAAAACCACGCCATCGCGCAGGGCAAAATTTCAGGTCAGCCCGTCCTGCGAGACGTGCTATGACATGGCCAGACCGGGGGTCAGGTCGTCCTCGTGGCTGGCGTTCACCAGCGTCTCGACCATGCCCATCCGAGTGAAGATGTAGCCGCCTATCGGCGGTTCCGGCGTCTGGATTTCGAACTGCGCGGCGATATCGAGCATGCCGTCGGCTTGCGCGAGCGCTGGCATCAGGAGGCACCGCAGCCAAAGCTGACGTGCGAAAGGGGGTTGTCATCTGTTTGAATCCTGATGAGTGCCCGAGGGATCTGCCGCGATGAGGCGGCTCTGAGCATAGCGGTCGCGGGCAAGGGTTTTCTGCTGGGCGCGATCAAGCCGCGCCAGCACGTCTTCGAGGCTCTCGCCGCGCGCCCGCGCCTTGCGCAGGATCTTGCGGCACGACGCAGGCGACCAAGGCAGCGCCGCCTGTGAAAGCCACGACCTGACAGGGGCTGGCAGCGCATCAAAGGCCTGCATCGGGTCCTCGTGGCGGCGCCTTGTCCTGAGGCTGGTCGCGCCGCGGTTCGTGGCAGCAGAGCCGGAAGCGCGCCGGTGTATCATGCCGCCTCCGCGCGCCGCCAGACCGGGAACGGATCGGGCATGTCCGGCAGGGCATCAGGGCCGGGCGCGAGATGTTCGGGCACAAGGCTCGCGTCAAGCCGCGCCTTGATCGCGGGCCAGTCGACACCGGCACCGATGAACACCAGCTCTTGGCGACGATCCCCCCAGGGCTCGGACCAATGCGCCGCCATGTACGCGCGCGCGCCTTCGTGATCGGGCCAGCGATCGCTGGGAACCGACGCCCACCATGTGCCAAGCGGCTTGACCGAGGACAGCGCACCCGCAAGGCTGAATTCGGCCACCCATTCGGGTCGTGTCACGATCCAGAAATGCCCCTTGGCGCGGATCACGCCGGGCAGATCGCCATTCAGCAGCGCCATGATCTTTTCCGGCTCGAACGGGCGGCGGGCGCGATAGACGAAGCTGGCCACGCCGTATTCCTCGGTCTCCGGCACGTGATCGGCAAACCCGTAAAGCTCTTTGGCCCACATCGGATGCTCATGCGCCTTGTCGAAATCGAACAGGCCCGTGTTCAGGATCGCATCCGCCGGTACGTCGGAATGGCTGGTCTCGATGATCCGGGCATCGGCGTTCAGGCTGCGGATGATCTTGCGCGCAGCGTCCACCTGTTGCGGCTGCGCATCTGCGACCTTGTTGAGGATCACCACATCGGCGAATTCGATCTGTTCGACCAGAAGGTCGACCAGCCGGCGCGCGTCCTCCTCGCCCAGCGTTTCGCCGCGCGCACTCAGGAAGTCATGGCTGGAGTAGTCGTTGAGCAGGTTCACCGCATCGACCACCGTGACCATCGTATCGAGGCGCGACACATCCGACAGGCTTTCGCCAGCCTCATCACGGAAATCGAAGGTTGCGGCAACCGGCAAGGGTTCGGAAATACCGGTCGACTCGATCAGCAGGTAATCGAACCGCCCGTCCTCGGCCAGCCGCCGAACCTCTTGCAACAGGTCGTCGCGCAGGGTGCAGCAGATACAGCCATTCGACATTTCAACCAGCGTTTCGTCGGTCTGGCTGAGGTTTGCCCCTCCCTCGCGCACCAGATCGGCGTCGATGTTCACCTCTGACATATCGTTGACGATGACCGCCACGCGGCGCCCCTCGCGGTTGTTGAGAACCCGGTTCAGTAAGGTTGTTTTTCCAGCGCCAAGAAAGCCGGACAAAACGGTGACGGGAAGGCGGGTGTCGCTCATCTGAGGATCTCCAGTGCTGGGATGATGTCAGGAAACAGCAGCGAGGCATGGCAGGCGCTGCCCGCCTGCGCCCCGTCTGCGAGGGCAAAGTTGATGTTGGGCATGGGGCGCGCGACGCCGCGGCTGGCAAAGACGCCCGCAACGCTGGTCTGCGCCATTGCCGCCACCTTGACGAAGGGCCGCGCCGGAGCATCGAGAAAGGCGCAGCCCCGCCGCCTTTCCGGCTCCGGAAAACCAGCAAGACGTGTATTCGAAGAGGCAGCAGACGGTGGCATATATGTTATCACATTACATTAAGGCGTTAAACCTGCACCCAACCCCCGCTGCGGCATGGCGTATCCGCAGCGGGGAAGAGCAGAGGTCAGAGGCAATCCGCCAGGGAGGTCGCCAGATCGCGCAGGAGCTGGGGATAGAGGGCGGCACCCGGCGTCAGGCTGGACCCGAGCGGGTCCATCACCCCGGAGCGCGCATCGGACCCGTCCATGACCGAGGCCACGATCCCCGGATTGAACTGCGGCTCGGACATGATGCAGCTCACGTTCTGATCTGCGACACGGGCCTGAATCTCGGCGATACGGGCCGGGCTGGGATCGGTCGCATCCGACACCGAAATTGCCCCCGACGCGGGGAAATCAAACGCGGCCTCGAAATACTGATAGGCGTCGTGGAAAACGATGAAATTCCCCCCGCGCACCGGCTCCAGAATGCCGTTGATCTCGGTGCGCAGATCCGACAATTCCGCACGCCCTGCCGCAGCGTTTGCATAATAAGCTCCGGCATTGTCCGGATCAGCGGCTGACAGTGCAGCAGCGATCGCGTTCAGCCACGCCGCGCCGTTGTCCGGCGAAAGCCAGGCATGCGGATCGTGCCCACCATGATCATGGCCTGCATGATCGTCATGATCGTCGTGGTCTGCATGATCGTCATGCTCTGCATGATCATCGTCATGGCCCGCATGATCGTCGTGGTCGTCGCCTTCATGCTCATCGCCATGTTGATGCGCCTCGAACAGCGCGCCTTCCCGCGAGGGCAATTCTGTGGCGCCATCGGCCTCGATCAGTTCGACAACGGTCGCATCGCTCGCCAACGTGTCGATGGCATCCTCCAGCCAGGGGGTCAGATCATGCCCGACCCAAAACACCAGATCCGCGTTCTGAAGGGCCTTCGCCTCGGAGGGACGCAGATTGTATTCATGCGGGCTGGCACCAGATGCCACGATGAGCGATGGCTCCCCCACGCCCTCCATGACGCGCGACACGAGCGAATGCACCGGTGTAATATCGACGGCCACATTCGGGACATCCGCAAGCGCTGTCCCGGCCAGCAGCGAGGCTGCAAGCGACAACGGGGCGAGGTTTCTGGACATTTCCAACTCCATGTGATTTTATAACGTTTCATGCCGGGTACAGGAAATGTGATAACATGACAAGTGGGCCAGAGACAGGTCATGACGCGCCGTCTGATACGGTCGGGTTCGATACTCACGACCATGCGGGTTGTATCACTGCCGCAGTGTCTGCCGCCGAAGCGCATTGCGCGACAAACGGGCTGCGCTTTACGCCGGTTCGGCGCAAGGCGTTGGAAATCCTGTTGCAAGAACATCGCGCGCTTGGCGCCTACGAGATGCTCGACCTGCTGCGTGACGCTGGTTTCGGCTCGCAGCCGCCCGTCGCCTATCGGGCGCTGGAGTTCCTTGTGGCCAACGGCTTCGCACATAAGATCGAGCGACTGAACGCCTTTGTCGCCTGCGCCCATCCGGGGGCCAGTCATTCGCCTGCCTTCATGATCTGCAGAGCCTGCGATTCGGTCGCAGAAGCCCAATCGGCACCGGCACGCGGCAGCCTCGGAGACGTGGCCCGCGCGGCTGGATTCCAGATCGAGCGGACCATGGTCGAGGCGGTCGGCCTCTGCCCGAACTGTGCAGAGAAAGCCGCTTCATGAGCCTTGTGACAGTTGAAGACATCAGCGTCGGCTACGGCGCCGACACGGTGCTGACGAATGTGTCGCTGACCGTCGAGCCCGGAGAAATCGTGACCATCGTCGGCCCGAACGGATCGGGCAAGACGACGCTGCTGCGCGCCGTGATCGGCGCGGTACGCCCCGCATCGGGACGGATAGTCCACAAACCCGGCCTGCGTATCGGATATGTTCCGCAAAAGCTGCACATCGACCCCACCCTGCCGATGACGGTTGCGCGGTTCCTGCGCCTGCCGGGCGGCATACCGCGCTCTGTTTGCGCGCAGGTCTTGTCGCGCGCGGGCGTGCCGGATCTGTCGGGGCGCCAGATGTCCGGCCTGTCCGGCGGCCAGATGCAACGGGTGCTGTTGGCGCGTGCGCTGGTCAATGACCCCGAGATTCTGCTTCTGGATGAGGCCACCCAAGGCCTCGATCAACCCGGTTCCGCAGCCTTCTATCGCCAGATCGAAGAGGTGCGCAAAGACACGGGCTGCGCTGTCCTGATGATCAGTCACGAATTGCACGTCGTGATGAGCGCCTCCGACCGCGTGATCTGTCTGAACCGGCATATATGTTGCGAAGGCACCCCCGAAATCGTTTCGGCGGCACCGGAATATCGCGCGCTCTTCGGCTCTGGCACGGGGGGCGCGCTGGCGCTGTACCGTCACGACCATGATCACGCACATCACGAAACCTGCGATCACGATCATGGGCAGTCCCATCGCAGCAAGACCGAGGCAGCCGAATAATGCTGGACGACTTCATGACCCGGGCGACACTGGCGGGTGTCGGTGTTGCCTTTGCCGCCGCGCCGCTTGGCAGTTTCGTCGTCTGGCGGCGTATGGCCTATTTCGGTGACGCAACGGCTCATGCCGCAATCCTTGGGGTGGCGCTGTCGCTAGCGCTGAATATGTCGATCTTCACCGGGGCGGTGGCTGTCGCTCTGGCGATGGCGCTGACCGTGACGCTTCTGACGGGGCGCGGTTACGCGATGGACACCCTTCTTGGCGTGCTGGCCCATTCGGCGCTGGCGTTCGGGCTGGTGGCCGTGTCGTTCCTGTCGGGCATCCGGATTGACCTGATGGCCTATCTGTTCGGTGACATTCTGGCGGTGTCGCGCGGCGATCTGGCGGTGATCTGGGGCGGAGCCGCGCTGGTCGTCGGGCTGATCGGCTGGCGCTGGTCGGCGCTGCTGACATCGACGCTCAGCGAAGAGCTCGCCTATGCTGGCGGCATCGATCCCCGACGCGAGCAACTGGTCCTGACCCTTGGACTTGCCGTCACGGTCGCCGTGGCGATCAAGGTTGTCGGGGTGCTTCTTATCGCGGCCATGCTGATCATTCCGGCCGCCGCCGCGCGACCACTGTCGCGCACGCCAGAAGAGATGACCGTGATCGCCGCCGTGATCGGCAGCGGGTCGGCCATTGCCGGATTGCGGGCGGCCTATGTGCTGGATACGCCCGCCGGGCCTTCGATCGTCTGCGTTGCGGCCTTGGTCTTTTTGGCGACAAGCCTTCTTCGCGCGGCGCGTCCCTAGTTGCGAGCAGCATCGACCTCGTTTTCCATGCGCAAAAGCCACTTTCCGGCAATCATATCCCAGCCCGCCGCCAGCCTCGGCCAGCGGCGCCTCCTTCGAGATCTTTGCCACGGCAATCTCGGGCAATATGGTGTATTCGCTGAAGGTCGAGGTGCCCCTGTAGGGATGGATCATCCTGCCCTCGTCGCTGACCCGTGAGGTGCCATCGGGCATGACGCCTTGCCCTTGGGTCTTGCGGATGGTCTGGCAAAGGTTGCGCTTGCCCGACTTGATGGAGGGGCAATGCGAGTCTTCGGCGGGAAAGAGGGATGACATGCTCGCCCGGTTTGACCGAGGTCGCGCCCTTGCCCAGTTGCTCGACAATGCCGACGGCTTCATGGCCGCGAACGACAGGGAAAAGCCCATCGGGAGCGGCGCCCGGCAGGGTGAACATGTCGGTGTGGCACAGGCTGGTTGTGACGATGCGGATGAGGACTTCGCCCTCTTTCACTCCGTCGAGATCGATCTCCAGCGGACGGTTCGACCTTGGCGATGTTGTGCGCCGGTTTTCATGGAGAGTCTCGCTGTTAGCGAGGTGCTGCCTGATGGGATGTTATCACGGCACGAGGTCGAGATGTCTTACCCCTCCGATCTGGCCAATCAACGGGCTGTATTGGTCAGAACGCAGGGCAGACATGCCGACAGATCACAAACCGGCATCAAGGCTGGACCAGCGGCGGCAGGTGGCGCTGATCGTCTATCCGGGTCTCAAAACACCAAAAGCGACCGGCCCGCTCCGCGTTCTGGGCTATGCGTCGCGGCAATGGGCTGCGCCGCGCTTCGTACCGCGTCGTTCTATCTGGCCGAGTCCGGGCTACTGAGCGGGCAGCGCGCCGCAACCCATGGAATGACGCGATCAGGTTGCGCCAGAGATTCCCGCAGGTTGATGTCGATGCCGACGCACTCTTGGTGCAGGTTGGCTGCTGGACCTCGGCCGAGGTGACGGCGGCGATCGACCTGCCCCTGAAGACACTTACGTACCGCACCGGATTTCGCTCGGACGCTCGGATGCGCAAAGCCTTTCGCCGCCGGTTCCCCCTGTCGCCGCGCGATTGCCGTGCACGGATCGAGTTCGAGGATCTCGTCGAGGATCACCGGGCGGTCTCCAGTTTCGGGGTCTAGCCCTGCGGTTGGTAGGGCAGCGACGAATGGTGCAGCACGATGCGCAGCGTGCCGGTCTCGTCCTTCTTGTAGCCAAAGCTCTTGTCGACCGTGGTGACAGAGCCGTCCTTGTTGGTCAGCTTGATCCAGCCCATCCACATTGCGACATCGCCTTGAATGAAGCTGGCCGAAGGGATGCTTCGCAACGCGCGCCAGCCCATGATCGCAAACCCGTTGTCGAGCGGATACTCTTCGGAGTGGCCGCAGAAATAGGCCAGTGCCCCTGCCTTGGTCGGGCGGAAGGTCTGCGCGCCGCTCGCCATGGTCGGTTTGAACAGGACCGGCCCAAGGGAGTAGCCATAATAGCTGTCGATATTGGCAGAGGCGACCTTGCGGGCCGCCTCAATCCCGCCCTCCTCGAAGGCCTTCGAGATGGCGATCTTGCCGTCGCCCCAGATGGTGAGGGCTTTTTCGATGTCGTCCTGGGTGATCTGCATGGGATGTTCCTTGTTGCTATGCTGGCTCAGTTGGCCCTGAAAACCGGGACCAATAGGGCGGTTGCGCCGCTGCGGGCAGCGCCTGCGCCGCCGCGTTCAGGGGCATGGTCCGGGTCTTGTCGGCTCCGTGACAGCGTCGGGTGACGGTGCGTTCTTCGGCCTCCCGCCCGCCGAGCGCGATCTGCACGGAGAGCTTTTGCAGCGTGTGTTCACGTAGCTTGTAGCCGATCTTTTCGCTGCGCGGGTCACTTTCCACCCTCAGCCCGGCGAGCTCGGTGGCCCAGTCATCCGCTGCGCCGGTCACCGTGGCCACCACCGGCCGAGGGCTCGTAGCGATACACCTTGCCAGACTCGGCGATCTCCAGCGGCAGATCGCGGTAGCTTTTGCTCCCCTGCCCGTAGATCAGCATATGGCCGGGGCAGTTCATCGGCTTTAGCGCGTCGTCGCCGATCATCCTCGGTTTTCGCGAGGAACATGTTCTGCCGGTAGTTCTGCCAATGCCCCGAGGTTTCCCACAGCGCGCGATCCATGATGTCGGGGAAATTGACCTCGACATAGCCCGCAGATTCCTGACGATCCCGCAGGGGGCCGATCAGTGTCTGGAACAACCGCCAGCCTTTGGGGTGCCAGAACACCGATCCGGGCGCGACCTCTTGGAAATGGAACGGGTTCCTCTCGCAGCCCAGTCGGCGGTGGTCGCGCTGTTCGGCTTCGGCCATCATGGTCATATGCGCGTCCAGCGCAGGTTTGTCGGCAAAGGCCACGCCATAGATGCGGCGGAGCATCTGGTTGTTGCTGTCACCGCGCCAACAGGCCCCCGCCACGCGGGTCAGTTTGAAGGCACCGCCCGCATCGCCGGTGCTGCGCATATGTCGCCCCATCGGGCAGCGGCGCGGACAGATCGCGGATCTCGCCATCGAGAACCGCCGCAACCTTGCGCTTGGCAAGGCCCGGGCTGAGGGCCGCCGCAAGATCAGCGGCAGTGCTGGCACGATCAAGCGCGCGGGTCGTGCCAGCGGGCACACAGATATGGCTCCAGTGCCGGGTCTTTCCATGGCGCAGCCGATCGGAACCGATCCTTCCCCATGGGTTGCAGGGGCGCTTTGGGCAGCGCAGCAGGCTGGCATAGGTCAGAACGGCATCTCGATGGTGTCGACCATCATGCGCCCGGGCAGATCCTCGACGGCCGCCGCGGCCTTGGGCCGCATCAACAGCAGTGCAAGGCTGGCCTTGAGATCCGCCTCATCCATGTCCCGTGCAATGACAACGACGCGGCTTGTGCTGTCTTGGCCTGACCAGCGTTTCATTGGCACCGGCGCGTCGAAGATATGCTGCACCCCGTGAAAGACAAAGGGATATTGCAAGCCTTCGACATGCAGGATGCCCTTCATACGCAGGATGTTCGGCCCCTTGAGCGCGATCAGCGTATCGAGCCAGAAGTCGAAGACCGTCGCCGGAATGGGCTCTGTCACCTCAATGGATGCCGAGGTGATCCGGTGATCATGCCGCCCATGTGCCGTTGGCACCGATGGGCTGAAGCCCGCCGGAGCTGCGGGGTTTGGCTCAAACCCCGAAAGACCGGCCAGCGGATCGGGGCTGGCCGCCTGCGGCGGCATCCCCAGCCAAGTGTCCACATCCGAAAACGTCACGCCGTCGCGCATGGCGGACAGGCCGAAAAGCGCCCCCACCGGCACGCTGCCCTGCTGCGCATGGATGCGCCGAGCCGAGGCGTTGATCGCCTCGAGCCGGGTTTCGAACCGGGCCAGATCGAAGGGCTCGACCAGATCGGTTTTCGACAGGATCAACACATCGGCCATGGCCACCTGGCGCAGAGCCTCGAATTGCTGATCGAGCGTCTTCATGCCCGTCGCCGCATCCGCCAGCGTCACGACACCGTCCAATCGGAAGGCCTGCGCGAATTGCCGGTCCGTTGCCAGAGTGTGAACGATCGGACCCGGATCAGCGATACCGCTGGTTTCGATCACCACCCTGTCGAAAGTGCACGTTCCCGCAACGCGCCGGGCGCTCAAGGCCCCAAGCGTCTTGGCGAGGTCGCCCAGAACAGCGCAGCACAGGCAGCCGGAGCGCAACAGCACGGTTTCCTCGGTCGCTTCCTCAATCAGGTCATGATCCAGCCCGACATCGCCGAATTCGTTGATGATGACCGCGATCCGCCCGGCCTCCGGATCGCGGATCAGCTGGTTCAGCAGCGTGGTCTTTCCGGCCCCAAGGAAGCCTGTCAGCAAAGTGACCGGAACGCGATTGTCCTGCAGTGCCATCCTGATGCGTGCCTCTTTACATTGCGTCTGCCATTCTTGCGTTAACGGTATGTAATATCATTACTTTACTCAAGTCACTCATGAAGTATTGCAGCAGCCCTCCCGCGGCGCAGGATTCACATCACGAATCCATGCGGTTAGACGGATGGCATGAGCAAGTCTGCACCCGCTCACTACCGCACGACGAACAGTCCGCCGACAACGCTGCGCTCCGCAAGCGCGGGTCGCCGCCGATCCACTGCCCGGCAGCACATGCTTGGAGTGAGGGGGGCCGGGCAAGGAGATGGCCTGAAACGCCCCGGATGAGGGCCGCCTAGGGCGCCCGTCGGTGTTCTCGAATGCGGCGATCCAATTCTGCCTGTCCACTGCTCGGCAGGGCATTGCACAACAATGTCCTGAGAGGGATCAAAGTGCTGTTCAAGCTGTCACTCAGGCAAACCGCCCGGATGGTCGCCAGCCTCCTGCGAATCGCCGGGTTGGACTGGCCCGTTCCGGACTATGCGACCCTGTGCGGCAGGCAGGAAACCTTGAAGGGTAATCCCCCCGATGTTAAGGGGATGCAGAAGTAGTATTTTCTCGGCAGGATGAACGAGGAGATTCCGATGAAGCAGACACGCTTCACAGAAGCGCAGATCACCCACTGCCCGGCAGGGCATTGCGCCGCAATGGCCCGGGAGGGGCAACGCCGAGAGTTGGCCGTGAAAGCGGTGGCGATGAAGGGCGTCAGCATCGCGCTGGCGTGCCGGTGACCTGCCACGGGATTTTTTCTCCATTTGAAATTAGAGTCCGACCCAACGAAGGGACGGACAATGAAGCGA
>NZ_JAUOQN010000085.1:0-11262 GCF_030547555.1 Salipiger sp. 1_MG-2023
CTCCATCCATGCCGCGGTGGCGATGAATCATGTTCCGCTACGGGCGTCGAGGCCGGAGTTTTTCAGCGGCCTGTTAGGCCCGAACGCGATCCGGGCCGCAGCGCCGCTTTGGCGTCGGCATTGGGCGGCGATTTCTGGCGTGGCATGGGCACCCTCGCGCGGCGCGGTAGGCGCGGCCTTTTCGCGGTCGTGGCCGCGCTGCGCAAGCCCGATGCGAACCGGATCGTGACGTCTGTGACAGGTGGCAGGGCAGGCGCGGTTTTCCGATGGGGGACGGTCGGCGGAACAATGCTTGACCTGCAAGGAGGAGTTTCGGAAAAGTTGAATGTGCCGTGCGGCAGAGAGAGGGCGGATGATGCTGATGAAGGGGGTCACCCTGCGCGGGCTCGAGGTGTTCGAAGCGCTTGCGGCAAGCGGATCGGTGGCGCAGGCCGCCGAGAAGACCGGCCTCAGCCAGCCGGCGGTCAGCCAGCAGATGCGCAATCTCGAAGCGGCGCTTGGCGCGGATCTGGTCGATCACGGACGGCGCCCGATGCAGCTGACACAGGCCGGACGCTCATTCCTGCTGCGCACGCAAAGCGTGCTGGGCCAGCTGCGACTGGCGCAGAACGAGCTGACGGTGATGGACCTGACGCATCTGTCGACGCTCAACCTTGGGGTGATCGACGATTTCGACAACGATCTGACGCCGCAGCTGGTAACCATCCTTGCCGAGAACATGATCCGCTGCCGGTTCAAGCTGGTCACCGCGCCGAGCCACGAGATTGCGCAGGCGATGTGCGAGCGGCGGTTGCACATCGCCATCGCGGCAAGTTCCGGCGCGGTGATGGACGGGGTGATCGAATACCCGCTGGTGCGCGATCCGTTCATGCTGGTCTGCGCGCGTGGCGCGTTGGCCGAGGCTGGCGGGGCCGAGGCCTTGATGCGTGGCCTGCCGATGTTGCGCTACGATCGCGACCAGCTGATCGGGCGCCAGATCGAGACGCATCTGGCCCGCCTGAAGCTGGAGTACCCTGAGCGGTTCGAGATCGGCGCCCATCTGGCGCTGATGACGCTGGTGGCGCGCGGTGTTGGCTGGGGCATCACTACGCCGCTGGGCTACATGCGCGCGGGGCGGTTGCACGACCGGCTCGAAGCGCATCCGTTGCCGATGCAGGCCTTTTCGCGCACCATCTCGCTGTTTGCCGCATCGGACTGGTCTGACAGGGTGCCGCGTGACGTGGCGCGCAGCATGCGCAAGCTGGTGACAGGCCTCGTTATCACCCCGGCATTGCGCCTGCTGCCATGGCTCGAGCCCGAGCTGCGCGTGCTGGCGGCGGACTGACGCGATAGCCGGGCCAAAAGGTTTGCAGGCCATGGTGGGCGGGGTGCAGATCCCGCCGCGGCAGATTCGAAAAACTCGAAACTGTCAGCCCGTGGCGGCCAGATAGGTGCGCACCGCCGCCTCGAATTCACGCGGTTTTTCGGCATGTAGCCAGTGGCCGGTGCCGGGAATCTTGGCAAAGCGGGCCTGCGGGAACAGCGCCCGGATGCGGTCTCGGTGGCCGCGCTGCACGTAATCGCTGTCGGCGCCGGACAGGAAAAGCGTCGGCCCGTCGAACTGCGCCGATCCGGGGTCGGGAAACTCCAGAATCTTCGGCATCTCGCTGGCCAGCAGATCCAGATTCAGCTTCCAGCGGCGCTCTTTGATGTCGAGAGATTGCAGGAAAAAGGCGCGCAGCCCCGCATCGGGCAACACTGCTTCGAGCTGCTGCGCCGCATCCGAGCGCCGCTCGACCCGCGACAGATCGACGGCGCGCATCGCCTCGATGTTTTGGGTCTGGGTGTGATCATAGGTCACAGGCGCGATGTCGGCGACGATGAGGCGGTTCACCAGTTCGGGCCGGCTGAGCGCCAGCATCATCGCCGCCTTGCCGCCCATGGAATGGCCAAGCACATCGGCCCGCCCGCCATTGGCCTCGATCACCTCGGCCAGATCGGCGGCCATGTCTTCGTAGTCGTGGCTCTGCGTCCATGGCGAATCGCCGTGGTTGCGCTGGTCGACGGCGATCACCTGCCGCACATCCGACAGGCGTTTGGCGATGACACCCCAATTGCGCGCCGAGCCGAAAAGGCCATGGACGATGACAAGGGGCGGCAGGTCGGTGGCAGCACCGTGGGAAAGAGTGTTCAGCATGTCCGAAGATCTAAGACAGCTGGGCGCCAAAGGGAATGCCGACAATTGTGCGATGTTTCGAAACCGATTGTGCGGGGCGCCTTGCATCGGGGCGGCATCTAGGCACATCTACGGATCGGCATGATGATGGCAGAACACGATATCGGGGACGCGGTGGCGCGTCTTGAGCAGGTCTTCGAAGACAAGCTGAGGCTGCGGCGTGGCGGGTTCGAACAGCGTGCGCGGCAGGCGCGCCGGATGTTGCCACGCGGCTTGCGCGCCGATCTTGCAAGGGTGATCGAAGCGTGGCGCATGGTCGGGCACCCCAAACAGGCGCGCGTGCTTGATGGCCCCGAAGTGCTGCGCTCGGCAGAGCGGATCGAAACCCATCTGAAGCGGCTCGACCTTGCCGATCGCCGCAAGGGCAGGCTTCTGGCGCTGCTGGCCAGCCTGATGTTTGATGCGCTGTTGGTGATCGCGGTGGTGCTGGGCCTGCTGGTCTGGCGCGGCTTCGTCTGAGAGGGTCCAGGTCTCAAGGCCGGAACTTTGGGCGTCACTCGCGCATGGCGCGCCCGTGAAGCCGCAGGAACAGGCTCTCTTCATCGTCATTGCGAAAGAACGGCACCGACTCGGGCGTGTTGTCCTGACCGGCACGGGCAGCAACCTCGGCCAGCACAACTTCGGTGATGAATGGCAGGTCGAAATGCCGGATCTCGTCCAGCGCGATCCATTGCAGGTGGCTCAACTCGTCCGACGCGGCAGAGAAATCGTCGGGATCCGAAGCAAGCGCCTCGGCGTCGACCAGAAAGAACCGCGCATCAAAGCGGCGCGGTCTGCCGGGCGGGGTGATCGCGCGGAACACGAATCGCAGGTTCGATGCGTCGGGCACATGCCCGGTGTCGGCAAAGCCCCGCCAGTCGGGCGGGGGCGCGGCCCAGTCGCCCCGCGTGCCGAGGATCTGGCCGGTCTCTTCCCACAATTCGCGCACCGCCGCCGCGGCCAGCGCCCCCGACAGACCGGGGCGGGACTGTTCCTCGATGCGATCTCGGCAGGCCGAGCTGAGCGCCTTGGGCAAGGGGATGTCCGCATCGCCCGCATCGACCGCGCCTCCCGGAAAGACGAACTTGTTGGGCATGAAGGCGGCACTTGCACCGCGCTGCCCCATCAGCACCCGAGGGCTGCTGCCCCTGTTGCGCATCACGATCACCGTGGCCGCATCCCGGATCGCCGTCTTGTCGATGGGTGGTGTCGTATCCTGAGTCACGTTGTCTCCGTCTGCGAAAAGCCGTGCATGCGTCGCGCCCATTGAAACGCGATGATCGCGCCCTTGAGCCGGGGCAGAAGAAAAAGCGTCAGCGCGGTTGCGCCGGTTCCCAGCACGGTGAGCAGGATCAGTGGCTCCGGTCTCCAGACCACAAAGCCGATATGCAGCGCCGGGGCCATCGCATGACCGACCAGCAGGATCGTCAGGTAAGCGGGCCCGTCATCGGCGCGGTGATGGTGCAGCGGCTCGCGGCACACCGGGCAATGGTCGCGCACCTTGAGATAGCCGCGCAGAAGCGGGCCATTGCCACAGTTCGGGCAGCGCTTGCGAAGACCTTTCCAGACCGAGGGCCACGTCGGGCGCTCTGCCGGGGCGTCCGGGGTGTTAAGCCGCGGTGCGCCGTCCAGCGGCGCTTCGGCGGGGTCATCGCTTGATGTCATCGGTTGGTCTGTCATGTCGGAAACGATCCTCCCCATCGTCCGGCGCCAAGGTGGGGCAGGACGGCGCACAAGGGAAGGGGGCAGTTGCCCCTTGCGGCGCCTTGTCGCGAAAAGAAGGCATCGTTGCGCTGCTCACAGCGCCTGACGTTAGGTCGTGCAAACTTTTCCGCTCCATTGCGACGGAACTGCATGGCCACGGCGTGGAAGCTACAGATCGGCGGCCGGACAGGGCGCCGACAGGATGCGAGAAACAGGAGATCGCAGCAATGACACGCAAGGCAAAGCTTCTTATCGGCGCCGCTCTGACGGTGATCGGGACCAGCGGCTTCGTGATCGCCGCTCCCGGAGATCAGCAGCAGGGGCGAGGCCCCCGCGCCGGTGGAGCGCCGATGATGGTCGAGATGTTCAAATCGCTCGACGCTGACGGTGATGGCACCATCACGCAGGATGAGCTCGCGGCTGCCGGGCCGGCCGGTGCCTTTGCCGAGGCCGATGCCAACGGCGATGGCGCGCTGGAAGCGGACGAACTGACCGCCTTTCGTCAGGCACAGGAGGCCGCCCGCGAGGCGCGCCGCCAGCAGCAGATGCTGCAACGGTTCGATGCCGACAAGGATGGCAAGCTGAGCCTTGAAGAGCTCACGGCCGGTGATCGCCGCGGCCCCGAGCGCCTGTTCACGCGGCTTGACGTGGACGAGGACGGCACGGTCAGTGCCGAAGAGCTGGCGGCGCTCGAGCAGATGCAGCCGCGGATGCGCGGTGAAGGCAAGGGCGGCGAGCGCATGGGCCACGGCGAACATGGCAAGCACCATGGTGACAAGGGCGACCGCGAGGCACGGATGCATGACGAGCACGGCCCGCGCGGCGAGCACGGACCAAGGGACATGAACCGCCCGCCGATGCCGGAAGGGGATGCGCCGATGCCCCCGCAGCCGGCGGAGTGACAGGACAGGCCGGGGCGGCCTTGCGCTGCCCCGGCCATTGCTTCGGGCGCAGCTTCGGGCTAGCGCATCGGGATGGACCGAATGCCATATGACGCGATGAGCGATCAAAATGACGAGTCCCTGCTTGCGGCCTATGCGGCTGGCGAGCCTGCGGCGGCGCGCGCCCTGACGCTTCGGTTTGCTCCGAAGGCGTTCAGCGTCGCCATGCGGATGCTGAAGGATCGTGCCGAGGCCGAAGACGTGGCGCAGGAGGCGCTGCTGCGCCTGTGGCGTGCGGCCCCCGGTTGGCGCACGGGCGAGGCGCAGGTGTCGACATGGCTCTACCGCGTGGTGTCGAACCTGTGCATCGACCGGATGCGACGGCGGCGCGGCGGGTTTGCCGATCTTGAGTCTGTGGCCGAACCCGAGGACCCCGCGCCCTCGGCGGCCAGCGCCCTGCAGGACACGGCGCGCGGGCAGGCGCTTGAGGCAGCGCTTGATGCGCTGCCAGAGCGGCAGAAACAGGCGGTTGTGCTGCGGCATCTCGAGGGGCTTTCGAACCCCGAGATCGCCGAGATCATGGACATCGGCGTGCGCGCGGTCGAAAGCCTTACCGCGCGTGGCCGAAAGGCGCTTGAGGGGCTTCTGGCTCCGCGGCGCGATGAGCTGGGGTATGATGATGACTGACAGAAAGATGAGTGACGACGGGCCGCTCGCCCCCTGGTTTGACGCTGCCCGCGATTACGCGCCCCTTGCTTCGGGCGACTGGCTGGCCCGGATGGAGGCGATGGCGCTGGCTGAGCAGCCTGCACCGCGCGCCGTATCCCGGCCCGTGCCGGGGCGACGGTCCGGATGGTTGCGAGAGGCGCTTGGACAGCTTGGCGGCTGGCCCGCGATGGCGGGGTTGGCGGCAGCCTGCGTGGCAGGGGTCTGGCTCGGGGCGGTTGCGCCGTCCGACTGGACGGGAATGGGAACAACGGACAGTTTGATCAGCGCGGCTGAACCGGCCAGTGCCTATGATTACGCGATGCTGGGGCTTTGATGATGGGCGATGACAGGAAAATGGCGGGGATGTCGAAAGGGATGCGGGCGTTGCTCTTTGGCTCGCTGGCGTTGAACGTCGCAGTGCTCGGGGTCGGGCTTGGCGCGGTGCTGCTGCGCCCCGATGACCACCGCGCACCGCGCGGGCGCGATTATGCTTTCGCTTACACCGGGGCGTTTTCCGACCAGCAAAGGCAGGATTTCGGCCGCAAGCTGCGCGGGACGTTCGACAAGCGGCCTGAGCGCAACGGCCCGCCGGATCTGTTGGCGAATTACCACGAAGCGCTTGGTTTGCTGCGTGACGATCCGTTCGATCCGGTGGCCTTCGGGGCGGCGGTCGGGCGCCAGGATCAAAAGGCCGAGGCGCGTCAGGCGCTGGGCCGCGAGATGATGGTGGCGTTCATTGCCGAGCTGCCACCGGCAGAGCGGGCTGCCTATGCCGACCGGCTCGAGGCCCGGATCACCGACATGGCGCAGCGCATCCGCAAGCACGACGGCCCGAGGCCCTGAGCCTCAGCGTCCGCCGGAGACGGCGCTCAGCGAGGTTTCGGGGCTGATGAGCTTTGGCGGCGCACCGGGCGCGAGCATCACCTGATTGCGCCCGGCGCCCTTGGCCGCATAAAGCGCCCGATCGGCATGATCCAGCAGGGTTTCGGGCATCTCGCCGCTTCCGGGCATCGCTACCGCGACGCCGATGCTGAGCGTGACGTCAATTGCCTTTGTCCCCGGTCCGGGCAGGCTGAAGGGGACGCTCGCGATGACATGGCGCAACCGCTCTGCGGTGCGGCTGGCGACACCGGGGGCCGCATCGGGAATGGCGATGAGGAATTCCTCTCCGCCGATCCGCGCGACAAGATCCGCCGCCCGCAGGTTCTGCGAGATTCGCTGTGCGACCTCGACCAGCACGACGTCGCCGGTGGCATGACCGTGGGTGTCGTTGATGTGCTTGAAATAGTCGATGTCGGCCAGAAGCAGCGCATAGGGGCGGGTATGCGCCGCCGCCCGTTCGGCGAGGCGCGACAGGTAGGGCAATGCATAGCGCCGGTTGTAAAGCCCGGTCAGCGGGTCGGTCACCGCGGCGCGCAGACTGTTGCGCATGGTGTCGCGCAGCCGGTCCTCGGTGCGCTTGCGGGCGATCTGCTGCGGCAGGCGCAGCACCAGCTCTTCGGCGTCAAAGCCCTGCGAGAGCAGATCGCCGGCGCCAAGATCCAGCGCGCTGGCCGCTTCGCGCCGACACTCCGGGCGGCTGACATATACGATCGCCGCCTGCCGGAACAGCGGCGAGGCGCGCAGCTGGGTCAGCAGCGACAGGCCGGACCCGGCCCGCGTGCCGGTATCGACGATGACAAAGACATCGGTCCCGGCGCAATCGTGGCGCAGCGCCATGTCGGGCGTCACCGCTTCGATCCGGTCCCGCAGGCGGGTGCGCAAGGTGGCGACGGCGCTGCGCACGGGAATCTCGGGTTGCACCGGCACCACCGTCACCCGCGCCGGGGCTTCGAATCCGGCGGTGTCCTCGGCCATGCCAAGCGCCTTTTGCGTGACTTCGCGCATGCGCAGCTCGTCTTCGGCGTTGCGGGCGCGCAGCAGGCTGCGCAGCCGTGCCAGCAGCACAAGTTCATCGACAGGGCGGGGCAACACCTCGTCGGCGCCAGCGGCCAGCAGGGTCAGCCGATCGGCGCGGTCGCTGTCGGGGGGCACCACGATGACCGGTGTCTCCACCGCTTCGGGTCTGGAACGCAGACGGCGGCAGAATTCCGCACCGCTCATGTCGGCGAGATCCGCCGCGACGATCACAAGGTCCGGCTTGTCGCGCGCAACAAGGCGCAACGCATCCGCGCCGCTGCCCGCTTGCAGCACTTCGTAATAAGCTGCGGTGAGCTTCACTCGCAGCACGATCCGGTTGGTGGGAACCCCGTCCGCGATCAGAATCCGACCTGTCATTGCACGCGCCTCAACGTTCGGTTAGGCAGATGCAGGTGTTGCATCCTCTGCGTTTACTCTTCGGATAAACTGGTTAACAAACTCTTTCATACGTCTGGTGAAAATGACGGTATCGCGAGAACTTGCCGACTTGGTCGGGCTTCAGGCGGTGGCCTGGATGGCAGGGCAGGACGATCTCCTGCCGGTGTTTCTTGGTGCGACCGGCGCATCCGAGCAGGATTTCCGGGACGCGCTCGAAGATCCGGGCTTTCAGGGCGCCGTACTGGATTTCATCCTGATGGACGATGCATGGGTGGCGCGATTCTGCGACGCGCAGGGCCTGCCTTATGATACGCCGCGCGCGGCCCGCGCCCATCTTCCGGGCGGCGGCGAGGTGCACTGGACATGAGCCTGCGCGCCGATGCGGTGCTGTTCGACAAGGATGGCACGCTGTTCGAATTCGGCGCCACTTGGGATGCATGGGGCCGCAAGACGCTGATGGCGCTCTCGGGGGGCGATGCGGCGCTGATGGCAGCGCTGGCGCAGGCCTCGGGCTTCGATCTCGTAAATCAACGCTTCACTGCCGACAGTCCGGTGATCGCCGGCACCAATCGGCAGGCCGCCGAATGCCTTGCTTCGGCGCTGCCGCACCGCAGTGCCGACGAGGTGGAAGCGCATCTGCTGGGCACGGCCGACGACGCGCCGCTGGTGCAAGCGGTGCCGCTTCTGCCCTTGCTGTCGGATCTGCGGGCGCTGGGGCTGGCGCTTGGCGTCATGACCAATGATGCCGAGGCCGCGGCGCGCATCCATCTGCGCAAGGCCGGTGTCGAGCAGCAATTCGCCTTCATCGCTGGGTTTGACAGTGGCCACGGTGCCAAGCCCGATCCGGCGCCTTTGCTGGCCTTTTCTACGGCGACGGGTATCGCGCCCGCGCGGATCGTGATGGTCGGCGACAGCGAACATGATCTGGTCGCGGGGCGCGGGGCAGGGATGCAGACCGTCGCCGTCCTGACCGGGCCGATCCGCGAGGATCGCCTCGCGCCGCACGCCGATGTGGTGCTGCCCGACATCGGGCACCTGCCGTCATGGCTTGCGGCCTGAGCTGAATATTTCGGTAAAATTCGCTTCTTTGCGGTCTTCTTAATCCGGGATCGGCAGGGTCGGGCCTAGTTTGGGCACGACAACCGATTTGGGCTCTCAAGATTAGACGACTCTTCACATGAACAGAGTCTTTGAACGCATAGGCGGAACAGAAACATGCACGGCTTGATCGCCAGGACTTTGCAGTGCTTCCTGCAAGACACCTACGGTTTGAGCATCTGGCAGAAGATCGCCGAGCTTGCAAAGCTCGACTTCGACGATTTCGAAGCCATGCTCGACTACGACATCCGCACCGTTGAACAGGTGCTGGACGCGGCCAGCATGTGCCTCGAGAAACCGCGTGATGCGCTGCTCGAAGACATTGGCACCTACCTGATCACGCATCCCAACAACGAAGGGTTGCGGCGTCTGATGCGCTATGGCGGCGTCGATTTCTTTGATTTCCTGCATTCGCTCGAGGATCTGCCGGGGCGCACGCGGCTGGCGGTGGCCGATCTGCAACTGCCCGAACTCGAGCTGACTGATTCCGTGCCGGGGCAATTCCTTCTGTCCTGTCATGGCAGCCTGTCCGATATGCCGGGTTTTGGCTATGTTCTGGTCGGCGTGTTGCGCGCGATGGCGGATGATTACGGCGCGCTGGTGATTCTTGATCATCGCGGCGCGCTCGGGCAGGCCGAGGTGATCGACATCACAGTCGTCGAAACCGATTTCGCCGAAGGGCGCAGCTTCGAACTGGCCGCGGCGCCTCCACCGGTCCGGCGGGAGAAAGCATCATGAAGCTGTCGTCCGATGCGCTTGATGCCCTGATGCCGATGCATCTGTCGATTTCCGCCGACGGCAAGGTGCGGCACGTCGGGCCGACGTTGCTCAAGCTGATGCACCACGTCTGTAGCGAGGGCAGGCATTTCTCCGATGTTCTCGAGGTGTACCGCCCGAAGCGGGCCGAGACAGTGCCGATGCTGCTGGACCTCGCGGGTCGCCGGTTGCAGACACGGTTGCGCTGTCGTGCGAAGGCCACGCTCAAGGGTCTTGTGGTGCCCGATGGCGACGGCGGGGCGATCGTGAATCTGTCCTTTGGGATCGGCGTGGTCGACGCGGTGCGGATGCACACTTTGACCAGCACCGATTTCGCCGTGACGGATCTTGCGATCGACATGCTTTATCTGGTCGAGGCAAAATCCGCCGCGATGGAAGCGTCACGCACGCTGAACCGGAGGCTTCAGGGCGCGATGCTGGTCGCCGAGCAGCGTTCGTTTACCGACGCTCTCACCGGGTTGCGGAACCGCCGGGCAATGGACGAGGCGCTCAAACGGCTGATCCGCGGCGGTGAGTGTTTTGCCCTGTTGCATCTCGATCTCGATTTTTTCAAGCAGGTCAATGACACCAAGGGACATGCGGCCGGAGATCACGTCCTGCGGGTGGTGGCAAAGATCATGCTGGAGCTGACTCGCAAGAGCGACCTGGTCGCGCGGGTCGGGGGCGATGAATTTGTGCTGATCCTGTCCGGGTTGCGAGATAGAACTCGGCTCGCCGACCTTGCGGATCGTCTGATCGGGCGGATCGAGCAACCGATCGAGGTCGATGGCGATCTGTGCCAAGTGTCCGCGAGCATCGGAATTGCCTTCAATCATCCGGATGCAACCCCCTTGGAAACGGCCGAAGAACTGCTCGAACGGGCTGATGAGGCACTGTATTCCGCCAAACGCCATGGCAGAGCGCAACACGCGTTTTCAGTCTCGGAACCCGAGAAAGAGGATCGCTGAAGCAGTCGCAGAAATTCGTGATTTTTTTCGAAATAGGGGTCTTGCGCATAGCGTATGCGTATCGTAAACCCCGCCGCACGGTTGGGGTGTGGCCAAGTGGTAAGGCATCGGTTTTTGGTACCGTGTACCGTAGGTTCGAATCCTACCACCCCAGCCAATGTCCTCGAAAAATTGCATACTTACCAATGGGATAGCCGCTGATCAAGCGGTCAGCCTCCCGTCTCCACGTCGTGGTGGTTCACAAACTGGTTCACATCGTGCGCGGTGCAGGACGCGCGAACCGTCGAGAAAATGGGGGCTTCACCTCGTTCGCAGAAACGGGATCTTCTACTTCCGGCGGCGCTGGCCCAAAAAAATCCGGTGTCTCGGCGCGCCCGCATTTCTGTCGGTTTCGCTCCGCACCCACCTCCTCGCCGAAGCGGTAAAGCGGTCGGCCGACTTGCTCTCCGCGGTCGAGGCAGGAGAGAAGCACGTGCTCGAAGAACTACAGGACAGCCCCGTCGGCGAGGCCCGGGTCCAGGCGATGCTGAAAGAGATTGTGCGGCGGGCTGTGGCTGGCATGATCGCCCGGCAGGAGAGAGAGGTGGTCGCGAGATTTCGGACCAGTTGCTAAGCTGTAGCGACTGACGAAGGAACGACCCAGATGACGAAGCGG
>NZ_JAUOQN010000086.1:0-11137 GCF_030547555.1 Salipiger sp. 1_MG-2023
GGGGCTTCCACAAACCCCCCCGGGGGGGCAAATGCCGGGCGGGGGGGGGGGGGCGGGGGCGCACACGGCCGCGGCGCCCGCCCGTCAGTAGATGTAGCGGATCTGGTCGGTCCAGAAACGTTCCACCCGGCGCAGCCCGTTGTTGATCATGTCGAGCCCGTCCAGGTCGACGACGTTGCGCGCTTCGAGACCATCGGCGTGGCGCTCGAAGAGGTGCTGCACCGTATCGCGAATGTCGCGCCCCTGCGCGGTCAGGCGGACCCGAACCGAGCGCCGGTCGATCTCGCAGCGTTGATGGTGCATATAGCCCATCTCGACCAGCTTCTTGAGATTGTAGCTGACGTTGCTGCCCTGATAATAACCGCGCGACTTCAATTCGCCCGCCGTGACCTCGTTGTCACCGATGTTGTAGAGCAGCAGCGCCTGCACTGCGTTGATCTCGATGACACCGGTGCGCTCGAACTCATCCTTGATCACGTCGAGCAACAGCCTGTGAAGCCGTTCCACGAGCGCAAGAGTCTCGAGATACCCGGCCATGTAACCGCTCAGCGGCTTCTTTCCCATGGAGGCATGAATGCTCATTACCGTCTCCGCCTGTTCAGAACCTCAGGCAGATTTCGGGCATAAAAGCCAAGATTGCGTTAAATCGCGGCGTTTTCTTGGAAAAGTCATGGCGCGCAGGCGGTGGCCTTGATGTCCGCGATCATCTGGCGCAGCGACTCAGGGGCTTCGATCTGGCCGGAAACCCACTGGTACAGATCCTGATCGTTCTCTTCGAGCAGCACCTCGTAAGTGTCCAGCATGGCGGCATCCATCAACGCCAGCCGCGCCTCGCAATAGCGCACGAGGATGATGTCCATCTCTTTGATTCCACGGCGCATCGAGCGCATCCGCAACCGCTTCAGGCGGTGTTCGGGGGACTCGTTTTCCGGCGGCACGGCGCGGGGGATCTGGATCTGGGTCATGCGGTGTCCTTCAGAATCTGGCGCAGGGATTTTTCCAGCCGGGCCAGCCGGTCCTGCGAGGTTTTCATCTGGGCGCGAAGCTCGCGGATGTCCAGCAGGGCCTCGCGCAGATCCTGCGGCAGAACGTCCGCCCCGTCGGGGGCGGGTACGCCATCGCCCTCGCCGCTCAGCAGCCAGTTCACCGAAACGTCGAGTAGCCCGGCCAGTTGCGACAGCCTTGCGGCGCGCGGTTCGGCCACGTCGTTTTCCCAGCCCTGAAGCGACTTCAGCTTGACGTCCAGCCGCCGTGCCAGCGCCTCTTGCGTCATGCCCGCGCTCTCGCGCGCGGCGGCGACGCGATCTCCGAAGGTGGCAGTGTCGGGGCCGTACCAGTCGTCTGTCATCCGTGTCTCCTCTTCCGCCCGCAAGCGGCTTGTACGGCTGCGGGGGGCACCCTATGACAGACGGGATCTCAATACAAACGGTGCCCCGTCATGGCTTTCCTTTCCGATACGCTCGCTCGTGTGAAACCCTCGCCCACCGTGGCGATGACCCAGCTTGCCGCCGAGCTGAAGGCACAGGGCAAGGACATCATCGGCCTGAGCGCCGGAGAGCCGGATTTCGACACGCCCGACAACATCAAGGCCGCCGCCATCGCCGCGATCAATGCGAACCAGACGAGATACACCGCCCCGGACGGCATCATCGAGCTGAAACAGGCGATCTGCGCCAAGTTCGCCCGCGAGAACGGGCTAAGCTATGAGCCCTCGCAGATCAGCGTCAGCACGGGCGGCAAGCAGGTGCTGTACAACGCCTTCATCGCCACGCTCAATCCGGGCGATGAGGTGATCATTCCGGCGCCTTACTGGGTCAGCTATCCCGATATCGTCAAGCTCGGGCAGGGCACGCCGGTCATCATCGAGGGCAAGCCGGAGCTTGGCTACAAGATCACCGCCGATCAGCTTGAAGCGGCGATCACCCCCCAGACCAAGTGGTTCCTGTTCAACTCGCCCAGCAACCCCACCGGTGCGGGCTATTCCTGGGCCGAGCTCAAGGCGATCACCGAGGTGCTGATGAAGCACCCGCATGTCTGGGTGATGAGCGACGACATGTATGAACATCTGGCTTATGACGGGTTCGAATTCTGCACCCCGGCGCAGGTCGAACCGGCGCTGTATGAGCGCACGCTGACGGTCAATGGCGTCAGCAAGGCCTATGCCATGACCGGCTGGCGCATCGGCTATGCGGGCGGCCCGGTGGCGCTGATCACCGCCATGCGCAAGGTGCAGTCGCAATCGACCAACAACCCCTGCACGATCAGCCAGTGGGCGGCGGTCGAGGCGCTGAACGGCCCGCAGGATTTCCTTGTCCCCCGCGCCGAGGCGTTCCGGCGTCGCCGCGATCTGGTCTGCGAAAAGCTGAACGCCATCGACGGCATCACCTGCCCGGTGCCCGAGGGGGCGTTCTACGTCTATCCGTCGATCACCGGGCTGCTGGGCAAGACCTCGGCGGCGGGCACGGTGATCGGCGATGACGAAGCCTTCGCCACGGCGCTGCTCGAAGAGCAGGGCGTCGCGGTGGTGTTCGGGGCGGCGTTCGGGCTGTCTGCGAATTTTCGCATCTCTTATGCGACCTCGGATGCGGTGCTGGAAGAGGCCTGCGCCCGCATCGCCGCGTTCTGCGACGGGCTGCGCTAGGCGATGTCGGGCGATCTGCCGAAACATTACTTTCGCATCCGCGACAATGGCGCGACGGTGTTCCGGGTGGACACCGAGAACCGCCAGCGCCGCATCGACATGGATCAGATCGCCGTGGTCAATCTCAACAAGGACGAGATCAGGCCGCATGGCGAGCGGGAGCTGAATGCCGAGGACGAGGCCGCCATCCGCGCCTGGATGAGCGAGCGCAAGACCTTGCTGGCGATGCGCGAAATCGACGACATTCACCGCGCCATCGACCATCTGAACCAGACGGCGCAATGGGCGCAGGCCCGGGCGTCGCAGGATCAGCTTGAGGCGGTGACCGATGCGCTGCTGCTGGCGATGCACGACCTGCGCACGGTTCTGGTGCGCAAGAAGGCCGACCGGCTGAGCGACAGGTGACGCGAAACAATCGCCGCGCGGGCTGGGCATTGTTTTGGTCCGCGCGACATTCCTTTGGAAATATCACATTTCATTGACGGATCGCCCGATGCTGATAGGCTTTCGAGCAGCAGCTTTTGATAGTGCGGTTTTCTAGGGGACAGATAGATACCATGCGCGCAATGACCTTCCTCGGTGCCCTCGCGGCCCTGACAGTTGGTGCCTCTGGCGCCTTTGCCTGGGGGGATGCCTATACTGGCGATGCCACCTCCGATCTAAGCCGCCAGCCGCTGGTGCAGGCTTGGCCGCAGGGCAATCACTGCCCCGCCGGGAAACAGCCGGTGATCGTTGGCGGTGTGATCTTCTGCGGCATTCCGACCGCTGGTCGCTATTACGACCCGCAGCCGCTGCGCGCGAGCCATGCGCCCAAGCCCGCCGCCAAGACCTACTTGCCGCGCGCCTATGCGCCCGCTGGCGAAAAGGGTGTGGTCTCTCAATAAGCCGCAGCGGCAAGGTTCCGGGTCATCCGGCCTTGGCAAGACCCTACGGGCCGCGTATACGCGCGGCCTCAACCATTTGCGGGGATCGTGACATGCAGGGTAGCGCCAATCTCAACATCATGATCAAGGCGGCGCGCAAGGCGGGCCGCTCGCTGGTGAAGGATTTCCGCGAGGTCGAGAACCTTCAGGTGTCGATGAAGGGCGCCGGTGACTTCGTCAGCCGCGCCGACACCGCCGCCGAAACCATCATCAAGGAGGCGCTGCTCGAGGCGCGTCCGACCTATGGCTGGCTGGGCGAAGAGACCGGCGAGCAGGCCGGGCAGGACCCGACCCGGCGCTGGATTGTCGATCCGCTCGACGGCACCACCAATTTCCTGCACGGCATGCCGCACTGGGCGATTTCCATCGCGCTCGAGCACAAGGGCCAGATCGTCGCGGGCGTGGTCTATGACGCTGCCAAGGACGAGATGTTCTATGCCGAGAAGGGCTCTGGCGCCTGGCTGAACGATTCCCGCCGTCTGCGGGTGTCGGGGCGCAACCGGATGATCGAGGCGGTGTTTGCCACGGGTATTCCGTTCGCGGCCAAGAACACGCTGCCGGCGATGCTGAAGGATCTGGGCCGGCTGATGCCGGAATGCGCCGGGGTGCGGCGCTGGGGCGCGGCCTCGCTGGATCTGGCCTATGTGGCGGCAGGCCGCTACGACGGCTACTGGGAGCGCGAACTGAACCTCTGGGACATTGCGGCAGGCTACCTGATCGCTCAGGAGGCCGGCGCGCTGATCGAAGGTGTGCGCGAGGGGCAGGAGCCGCTTGAGTCGGGCTCGATCCTGTGCGCCAACAACGATATCTTCGCCAGCTTCGCAAAGACCATCCGCAGCGCCTGAGGCAATCGCTGCAGGGGGGGCGCTGCCCCCCCGCGCGAGTCGCGCGCCCCCCGGGATATTTCCGGCCAGAAGAAGCTGCGGGCGCTGCTGGGCTGTGTAGGTGCGGCATATGGTGGGACGGGTTTGGGGTGAGCCTGTCCGGCTAGAGTTGGCGGACCTATGCGGAGGGCCTAAGGCCGCTGCGGGTCTTGGACCTGCGCGTGAGATTGCCCGCGGTGATGACGTCCGCCAGACGGAGGTGAAACTGCTCGTCCTAGGGGACGCGCTTGACGCTCGCCTCTGTGACTGTACTGAGCCCATTCGCCGATTTCCATCTGCTGATCGCGACACGCGCAGATTATCAGCGCTCAGTCCGGGTGGTAGCTGAGGCCACGGGTATTTCCTTGGCCTGCTATCTCGGTTGCGTTGGCTGTGAGGTGGATCTTGTGGCACCCGCAGCCTCGCTGCCCGCGGGAGTCCCTGCCCGGAAGCCGCAACAAGAGCGATCCCAAGGACACGCAGCTGATCCTGCCCATGATGGCGATCAGGAGCGCGTCGTTCGATCATCACCTGCTCTTGTTCGCTGCCAATGAGT
This sequence comes from Salipiger sp. 1_MG-2023, assembly GCF_030547555.1. Lineage (NCBI taxonomy): Bacteria > Pseudomonadati > Pseudomonadota > Alphaproteobacteria > Rhodobacterales > Roseobacteraceae > Salipiger > Salipiger sp. 1_MG-2023. Next base: position 4,984 of record NZ_JAUOQN010000086.1, read on the forward strand.
CTCCGGAACTGTCCAAACCCCACGACATGGTCTCTCGCCCGAAGACCGGACACTGGCACCGGGTATCCATTGCCCGGCAATGCCTGTTTACAGGCATGAGAGAGGGCCGCGATTTCGCCGCGATGCCGGTCGGTGCCTCCGCAGCTTTCGCAGTGATGGGGTCTCTGTCGTCCTTGAACGCTATTTGCTGGCGCACATCGATCGCCGGGACCGGCCCGATCACCCCCCCGATCATCCCGGGCAGAAGCCGGTGACCTGCGTCGCTTCGGACAGCATCGGTACGTGCTGAAGCTTTGCAGTATGCATTGCCTGACAGGCGCGTCATCAGGATGCGAGAGGCCTTGCGCCCATCCGGCCCGGCATGCTCCGGGGGAAGGCCAAGCCATCGGAACATGGCGGTGCCCGGAGGCGCTGCCGTCTCATGCTGTGCTTTGACAATCGCTTTTCGGGTGACAGGGCGTGGCGCTCCTGCGGCGGACCTGTCCCATGATGCGCTTTTCCAAGGCCGCGAGAGGATCGCAGCATCAAACCATGGGAACAATCGTCTAGCGGTCCGAGGGATGGTTGACGCCGTCGTTCCACGGGATGGGTTCGTGATCGGCGGGGTTCACGCCGTCGATTGCGCCCATGTTGACGCCATACTCATTGGGGTTCGAGCGGCGGCGGTGGTACATGTAGATGCCGCAGACCGAGCAGAAATGATGCTGCGCGGTGTTGGTGTTGAACTGGTAGGGCGTTAGCTTGTCGGCGCCTTTGACCACCTTGACGCCGCCCAGCGGTGCGCTGACAGCCGGGGCGCCGCGGCGTCGGCAATAAGAGCAATCGCAGCGGCGCGCCGTGTCGAGCCCGTCGCTGAGCGTGACCTGCAGTTCGACGGCACCGCAGTGGCAGGTGGCTTTCACCGGATCTGTCATCGTCTTCGTCCTGTCTTTGGAATGCGGATCGTGTCGGTGTAGCGCCCGGTGGGGTGGGGCGGGCGGCCGTGGGTGCGGTTCCAGAAGGCGGGGCCGCCCCGGCGCAGCCAGACGGGCAGGATCAGCACCATGCCGCCGATGAACCCGCCCAGATGGGCGAGGTAGGCGACGCCGGTGCCATCGGACTGCCCGCTGAGTTCGCCAAGGAGCTGCAGCGCGAACCAGACCGCCAGCATCAGCCAGGCGGGCACCGGAAAGACCTTGACCACGATGATCAGGATCACGACGAGGTCGACCCGCGCCTTGGGGAACAGCAACAGGTAGCCGCCCATCACGCCAGCGATCGCCCCCGATGCACCCACAGTCGGGACCACCGACAGGGGTTGCGCGACATATTGGGTCAGCGCCGCGATGATGCCGCTGGCGAGGTAAAAGCCAAGATAGGGGCCGTGGCCGAGCGCGTCTTCGATATTGTCGCCAAAGATGAACAGGAACAGCATGTTGCCAGCCAGATGCATCAGCCCGCCATGCAGGAACATCGAGGTCAGGATGCCCGCGTAGCCCTGCCCTTCGCTGATCAGGGCAGGGATCAGCGCCCAGTCGAAGAACAACGCATTGATGGCGCGCGGATCGCGAAACAGGCCCCAGTAGCTGACGAAGAGACCGACGTTGAGCAGGATCAGCCCATAGGTGACATAGGGCGTTCGGCCAGACGGGTTGTGATCGCGAATGGGAAACATAACGTCAGAGTGGCGCGAAGCTGGCCTGCGTCAAGCGCGATTGTCGCCCCGGGCGCGCTGCGTGTGCCCGGGGCGGGGGATCACATGTTGCCGCCAAGCAGCGCGGCGTTGCCGCCCGATGCGGTGGTGTCGATGCACACGTGCTTTTCGGCGCGGGCATGGCCCGTATCGGGCGCGCCGGTGATCAGGGTCAGGATCGGCCCGCTGCGGTTTGCCAGCGCCTTGCGGTAGGCGCGGGCGCTGTCTTCGTCGCCCCACCACAGCGCCGAGGAGATGCCCTCCAGCGTTTCGAGCATTTCGGGCGTTACCTTGCCCTGGGCGCAGACTGCGACGCCGCCGAGCAGGCGCACAGCGTCGGCCTGCGCCGCCGCGCAGTCGGACCCCGGCCCGAGGCACAGCACCGGCGGGCGGGCGTGGGTGGTGTACTGGTTGGCTTCGCCGGTGGGGCCGGGCAGGTCGGTGGTTTTCGGAGCGGGCGTCTCGCCTGCCTTGTTGATCGCCGCCGTCAGCCGCGAGGCGACCTCGGTCTTATCCCAGCTGCCGACGGGGCCGGGCGCGGCGTGCTGGCGGAAACGGTCACAATAGAGCGGGCCGCCCGCCTTGGGGCCGGTGCCCGACAGACCCTCGCCGCCAAAGGGCTGGCTGCCGACGATGGCGCCGATCTGGTTGCGGTTGACGTAAAGATTGCCCGTAGCGATGCGCTTGGTCACATGTTCGACCCGGTCGTCGATGCGGGTCTGAAGGCCGAAGGTCAGCCCGTAGCCGGTGGCGTTGATCGCGTCGATCACCTTGTCGAGCGCGTCGGCCTTGAAGGTGGCGACATGCAGCACCGGGCCGAAGATCTCGCGCTCAAGCGATTCGATGCCTTTGACGCGGATCATGGTCGGGGAGATGAAATGACCCACGCCGGGCATCGGGGTTTCCTTGATCAGATCGCCGCGGGCGCGGGCGGCGTCGATATAGGCCTTGATACCGTTGAAGGCCTCGGCGTCGATGACCGGGCCAACATCGGTGGTCAGCTCCCACGGCTGGCCGGCGACAAGCGCATCCATCGCGCCCTCGAGCATCTCGATCACATCGGGGGCGATGTCATCTTGCAGATACAGGCAGCGCAGCGCCGAACAGCGCTGGCCAGCCGACTGGAAGGCCGATTCGACCACTGCGCGCACCGCCTGTTCGGGCAGGGCCGTGCTGTCGACGATCATCGCGTTGAGCCCGCCGGTTTCCGCGATCAGCGGGGTGCCGGGCGCAAGGTTCGCCGCGATGGATTTATGGATGATCTGCGCGGTGTCGGTCGAGCCGGTGAAGGCAACACCCGAGACCTGCGGCGCGCTGGTCAGCGCAGCGCCGACATCACCGGCGCCGGGAAGCAGTTGCAGCGCCGACGTGGGCACGCCGGCCTCGTGCAGCAGCTGCACGGCGCGATAGGCGATCAGCGAGGTCTGCTCGGCCGGTTTCGCCAGCACGGCGTTGCCGGTGGCCAGCGCCGCCGACAGCTGCCCGGTGAAGATTGCCAGCGGGAAGTTCCATGGCGAGATGCAGGCGAACACGCCGCGCGGGGCGTCGGGTTTGTCCAATGCGCGGGCGGCATAATAGCGCAGGAAATCCACCGCTTCGCGCAGCTCGGCCACGCCGTCGCGCAGGGTCTTGCCGGCCTCGCGGTGCAGCAGGGCGAAGATCTCGCCGAAATGCGCCTCGAACAGGTCGGCAGCGGCGTTCAGGATGCGGGCGCGCTCCTGCGGCGCGGCGGCCCAAGGGTGCGCGGCGGCGGCGGCGACGCGCACGGTTTCGGCACTGGCCCAGGTGATTTCGCCCACCTTGTCGGCGGGATTGGCGGGGTTTGGCACATCCGCCACAGCGCCCACCGGGGCATCGACGCAGACCAGCGGCGCGGCCTGCCACAGATGCGCGCGGAACGGCGCGCGCGCCTCGTCGATCTGCGCCAGCGTCGGGCGATGGGTCAGATCGAAACCCTGAGAATTGGCCCGCTCGGGCAGGAACAGCTCCGAGGCGCGGGCGAGGGGGCGGCGATCGCTCGCATCGAACGGGTCGGCGGCGACGGTTTCGGGCGGGACTTCCTCGTCGACGATCTGGTTGACGAAAGAGGAGTTCGCGCCGTTCTCCAGCAGCCGCCGTACCAGATAGGCCAGCAGGTCGGCATGGGCGCCGACAGGGGCGTAGATGCGGCAGCGGGTGCCGGTGTTTTTCACCAGCGCATGCAGCGTCTCGCCCATGCCGTGCAGGCGCTGGAATTCGAACGCGCTGTTTGCCACGCCGCCCTCTTGAGCCATGTGCAGCACGGCGGCGACGGTGTGGGCGTTGTGAGTGGCGAATTGCGGGTAGATGCGCGCCGTCATGCCCAGCAGCTTGCGGGCATTGGCGATGTAGGAAATGTCGGTGTGGGTCTTGCTGGTGAAGACCGGGAATCTGTCGATTCCCTCGACCTGCGCGCGTTTGATCTCGGTGTCCCAATAGGCGCCCTTGACCAGCCGCACCATGATGCGGCGATCATAGGCCTGCGCCAGCGCGTGCAGCCAGTCGATGGTCTCAGAGGCGCGCAGCCCGTAGGCCTGCACCACCACGCCAAAGCCATCCCAGCCCGCCAGCGTCGGCGAGGCAAATGCCGCGCCGATCACGTCGAGCGAGATCGACAGACGGTCGGCTTCCTCGGCGTCGATGTTCAGGCCGATGCCCGCCGCCTTGGCCTGCTCGCACAGTTGCAACAGGCGCGGCACCAGCGTTGCCATGACCTGTTTGACTTGGCCTTCCTCGTAGCGCGGGAACAGCGCCGAGAGCTTCACCGAAATGCCGGGATTGGCGCCGATGTCGCTGTGCTTTGCCGCCTTGGCGATGGCGTCGATGGCCTTGGAATAGGCCTCGAGATAGCGCAGCGCGTCGCCTTCGGTGCGGGCGGCCTCGCCCAGCATGTCATAGGAATAGGTGTAGCCCTTGGCCTCCATCGCTTCGCCGCGTTTCATCGCCTTCTGAATGGTTTCGCCCAGCACGAACTGGCTGCCCATCTCTTTCATGGCGCGCCCGACAGCGGTGCGGATCACCGGCTCGCCCATGCGTTTGACGGCGGCGCGCAGATGCCCCGCAGGACCGGGGCGGGCGGTAGGATCAAGCACGCGCCCGGTCAGCATCAGCGCCCATGTCGAGGCATTGACCAGCGGCGAGGACGAGCGGCCCATGTGCCGCCCCCAATCGGACGGCGCGATCTTGTCTTCGATCAGCGCGTCGATGGTTTCGGCGTCCGGCACCCGCAACAAGGCCTCGGCAAGGCACATCAGCGCGATGCCCTCGTCGGTGGACAGACCGTATTCGGCCAGAAAGACCTCCATCAGGCCGGGCTTGGTGCTGCCGCGAATATCGCGCACCAGCTGCGCGGCGCGCTGGCCGATCTGGGCGCGCGCCTCGGGCGGCAGCGCGGCGGTCTGGCGCAGCCGGGCCACGGTGGCCTCTTCGGGCGCGTACATATTCACGTCGATAAGCGAGCGGATTTCGGGGGCGATGTCGCGGGGCATCTCTTGTCCTCGGTGATTTTTGCCACCATATAGGCTAAGAAAAAGTCGTTTGGCCTTATTGTGTGCCACGGGGTCATCTTTTCGACCGAAAAACGCAGGATTTTCGATGCAGCACGATCAGGAAGAGTTCGACCGGTTCGATCAGGCGATCCTCACCACCCTTGCATCCGAGGGGCGAATCTCGATCACCGAACTCGCGCGCAGGATCGGCCTGTCCAAAAGCCCGACGCAAGCGCGGCTGCGGCGGCTCGAAGAGCTGGGGGTGATCCGCGGCTACCGGGCGATTCTGGATCCGATCCGGCTGGGTCTGGATCACGTGGCTTTTGTCGAGGTGCGCATGTTCGACACTCGCGAAGCCTCGCTCGAAGCGTTCAACGCTGCGGTCGCCAGCGTGCCCGAAATCGAACAGGTGCACCTGATCGCCGGGAATTTCGACTATCTGCTCAAGGTGCGCACCGCCGACATGCGCAGCTATCGCCGGGTGCTTGCGGAAAGAATCTCGACCCTGCCGCATGTGTCGACGACCTCGACCTATGTGGCGATGCAGGCGGTCAAGGAAGCTGGCGTCGCGCCAGAGGGGGCGGATTAGAGCGCAATTCATCCGGGCTGTTGCGAACGGCGGATTGTTCTTCGATCCGGCGCCGGTTAGGAAAGCACAGGCGCCCGCAAGGGCCCGGTTCGGTGCGGGCGTGGTGGAACGGTAGACACAAGCGACTTAAAATCGCTAGGGCATTGCCCGTGCGGGTTCGATTCCCGCCGCCCGCACCAATGTCCGGGCAGCGTCTCGACAGAGACCTTGGCTTGAACTGATACGTGATTTCTGCCTGCCGCATGGCGCGTCGATGCCTTCGCTGCATCACTAGATCATCGCACCAAGCGCGCCGCGTTCCGGCGATTTTCGGGTGACGTCCCCAGACGTGGTGTAGCTTACGGTGGCCATCGGGTTTCCCGGTAGGGTCGGGTTGCGAGAACCAAC
>NZ_JAUOQN010000087.1:0-10869 GCF_030547555.1 Salipiger sp. 1_MG-2023
TCCGCCGTGGCGACCTGATCAGCCTTGGACCTCTCCGAAGGTCGGCGCTCTTACACCACCTCTCGGGGCACTACCGCGGGAATTGCCGATTGCCGCGCTTGCGGTGGTCAGCAGGGCAAGCGCAACGTAATCCACCGGCGCGCCTTTCACCTCGGCGGCGGTGGTCAGCCAGCCCGCCCAAGGCCCAAAGACGTGCGCGAAGTCATCGGGCGACATCACCGGCGCGGGCGGTCTTTGCGGGGCGGCAAAGCGCATGTCAGGGTCCGGCCAATGATCTGCCGGATTGAAGGGCAGGGGGTCTGGCACCATCATTTTGCGCCCCCTTTCAATGCAAGGATGTCGGCCCAGTCGCGCCCCTTCGGCGCGGGCAAAAGGCTGACGGTCCAGCCCAACGAAGACGCCCGTAGCGCCAGCGCATCGCCTGCGGCCTTGCCCACCCCGGAATCATCGCTGTCGGTGGCGATGGTCAGGCGTCCGGGATCTGGCGGTAGGGTCACGCGCTGCATCCCGGATGCCGACAGGCAAGCCCACAGGCGCACCGGCAGTTGCAGCAGCCCCGACAGCAGCGCCAGCCCGGTTTCGATGCCCTCGGCCAGCACCAGCGGCCCCTCGGCATCTGACAGGCGCACCGCGCCGCCTTTGACGGCCCCCAGCATCGCCTTGCTAGGCGCGACAGCGGCCTTGCCGGTGCCGTCTGGGCAAAGATACGTTCGGTGCAGGGCAAAGCGCGCGGCCCCATCCACCCGCGCCAGCATCGCCGGAAAGCGTTTCGCGCTGGAATGCCAGCAGGACGGGTGAAAGCGCAGCGTGTCGGGCAGCGGGCAGGTCAGCCCGCGCCCCCGCAGGTAGCGTTCCGCAAGGGTGCCGCTGATCGGCAAGCCCTCGCGCCAAATCGCCAACGCCTGCCGTTCGCGCCGGTCGGCATCGGCCCGCGCCTCGGCCTCGCGCTTTGCCAGCGTGTCGGGGTCTGGCGGGGAATATCCCCCGCCGCCGTCCACGATGCCCAAGCCCCTGAGCGCATCCACGATGTCGCGAAATTCGCACCCGGCGTGGCACCGGGCAAGCAAGCGCCCATCGGTGCCGTTGCCAAGGCTGAGCGCGGGCGTTCGCGTGTTGCCATGCGCCGGGCAGAACGCCAGCCCATAGGACCGATACCAACGGCCACGCAGGGCAAGGGTAATTTCTTTGGCATCCATTATGACAAACCTCCCCAGACAAGGGCTGCAATGGCGTTGGCCTGTGCTTCGGTCAGCCCGTGGCTGCGCATCAGGTACAGGATTTGCAGCCGGGTCATGCCTGCACCTCCTGCGCCGGGGTGGCGGGGCGGATGTCGCAATCCAGAAACCAGCGTTTGTGCCTGCCGGGGTGCTCGCCTTCGTGCGGCTCCCAAGCATCGGCAATCGGGATGCCGTGAAGGTGCTTGGCCTTCCAGATATAGGCCGCCCAACGCGGCCCCAAGGCTTCGCGCCCGGTGCGCCCCTTCGGGCCTGCCTTGCGCAGTTCTTCGATAGCCCAACGCTCGCGCCCGCCGATATAGACGGTGCGCTGTTCGCCAGTGGGCAGCGTGATGATATAGGGCGCTTTGGCCCATTTTTTTAACGGCATGAAATTGCTCCTTGCCTTGCTGGCAAGGGCGGTCCGCGCTATCTTTCAGGAATACAGCCAGCCTAAAAGTTTGCACCGCCGCCCGTGATCCAGACGGGTGGCGGTTTGCCTATGCGGCGGTGCCGCGCTTTGCGGCTTCCCATGCTTCGAGGTCGTCGAGCTTCCAGCGGGTGCAGCCGGGCGACAGGCTTACCGGCGCGGGAAAGATGTCATCGGTCTTGAGCCAACGCCACGGCGTTGACCGATGAACACCATAGCGGGCGGCAATTTGAAGGTCGGAAAGGTAGGTGGTCGGCATTGCGATAGACTCCAACGGGCTACGTTTGGAGGCATGTTGCTTCCCGATATTACCCAAGAAAAGCTGGGCAGCTGGGCAAGTGCTGGGCGCGCAATGTGATGCAAATTGCCCAGCCTGCGCCCGCTACTGCTGCCCACCAGATGTTCGCCATTCCTGCTTTCCAAGAGCGTCTAGCGCTCTGTTGATGCTGCGTCGCGAATAGCCAACAGCATTTTCAACAGCGCCCCAACTTTCCGTTTTTCCGTCCGGATAGGATTCGATCAAGCATTTGTAGATGAACTGGTGGATGCCGCTTTTTCCGCCTTGAAACGTTTCAGCTCCTTTCCAGTATTTCACCAGCTCTGGATCTACCGAATCAATCAAGCCAACGACATCAGTTGGCAAACCCTCAGTCTCAAAGCACACTGACCAACCTTCAAAATTTTCGATAAGGTCGTTTAGAAGGTTTGGCTCACCGATTTCATCTATGGAAGATTCTGTGCGCCGAATGATACCCGTGCTAACATCTAGATACAGAAAATCCCTGTATGGTTCGGAACTGGAAAACTCCTCGAAAGCGTTTCTCGCCAACTTCTGGCGCATCTTCAAAGATTCACCTGCCTCAGACCAGAGAATTCGATCTAAGCCGCTATAATGCTCAAAAACTTGCCTACTGGGCCGCAGAGTAATTCCTACAGGAGAGCAAACAAGAGGGCGAAATTTTCGTAACGTTGCTGCGAGAAGCCACGCCGAAAACATCCTCGCACCAGAAACAACTAAACGAATTTCACTGTCTGAAAGAACCATCCTTTCAAGTTGCTCTATCTCCTCAGAAAACCCCTCGCTCGATTCCAAATCTGCAAGACTTCCATTTAGGAAATGGGAAATTAGCTTGTATCGAGCAATAAATATGTCTTCAGCTTCAACGGCAAATTCAACAACATCATGTAAAGACGTGTATCCCGGCGGGCACCACATCACCCCAACCTCACAACTTTGCCCCTGCCGATCTTCTTCCCGGTCAGGTGCTCTGCCCATGCCGCCATCATCGCGCGGCGTTTCTCTACCATGTCGCCGCGCCGATAAGACGCCTCGACAGCGTTCCCGACTTTATGCGCCAAGGCAACCTCGGCCATGTCGCCGGGGAAATGCGTGTGCTCGGCCACCCAGTCGCGGAAGGTGCTGCGCAGCCCATGCGGCACCGCCGGGCGCTTGCTCACACGATCCACAAAGCCCGGCCCGGCTGCCGCGACATCCGCCGCGTGGATGCGCCGCATGGTGGCGCTTAGGGTCATGTCCGACATCTCGCCCCCGCGCGGTGCGGGAAACACCAGCGCCGTGCCCTCAAGACGCGGCAGGGCGTTCAGCAGCGCCACCGCAGCGGGCGACAGCGGCACCCGGTGTTCGCGGTCCATCTTCATGCGCGCGGCGGGGATGATCCACAGCGCCGAGTCGAGGTCGATTTCATCCCACAGCGCGCCGCGTATTTCTTGTGAGCGGGTCGCGGTCAGGGCGGCAAATTCCAGCGCCCGCGCCCCGGTGCCGCTGCGAGCGCGCACCGCCGCCAGCCAGCGCGGCGCGTCGTCGATCTGCACCGCCGGTTGATTGTCCTGTTTCGCCACCTTCGCCGCAGCGGGCAGAAGCTCTTTGAGGTTGCCCGCCCATCGCGCCGGATTATCGCCCGTCCGGTGCCCGGCCACGGTCGCCCATGACAGCACGGATTCGATGCGCCCGCGCAACCGAGATGCGGTTTCGGTCTTGGTCTGCCAGATCGGTTCGAGCACCCGCAGCACGTCCTGCACGGTGATGTCATCCACCAGCATGTCGCCCAGCACCGGCATGGCATAGGTCTTGAGCGTGTTGGCCCATTGCTGGCGGTGCTTGGCGTTCTTGAAGGCGTCCAGCTTGGCGGCAAGGTAATGGTCGGTCGCGTCCTTGAAGAGCATCCCCCGGCCCGCCGCCGCCACCAACGCGGATCTTGCGGCCTTGCGTTCCTCTACCGGGTCGATGCCGCGCCAGATCTTGTCCTTGAGTTCGCGCGCCCGGTCGCGGGCGGTTGCAAGTGGGATGTCCGGGAAACCGCCAAGGCCAATCTCACGCCGCTTGCCGCCGATGGTCGTGCGCAGCACCCATGTCCGGCCACCGCGCGGCGTTATCTGCATCACAAGGCCCGACACACCGCCAACCGCAATGTTGACATTGTGCCCGCATCCGGGATGCTCAAGGCGCTTCACTTCGAGCGCAGACAGTTCCTTGGCAACACGCGGCAAAAACCCGACTCCGATCTACCCACCTAAAAAATCTGCGATTTTACGCGAAAAATTGCAACAGAAAGCGACATCGCATCCCAAACTTTTCACCCTAAAACAATGAGTTGAAAAGACGAATCGCGACGGGGTGCGAAACATTGGAACCTAACTTCGGCGGGCTTCGTCTCCGCCACTTGCCCCCGCGAAAGTGTTCTCCCTATCCGGCCACGGCCGGATTTTTCCGTTGTTTTCGAGGGTTATGAGGGAGGGGCTGAACACTGGCTCGGGCACCAGGTGGGCCGGAAGCGGTCTCTCAGGGCCGGTTTTCTCTAGACCTCATGACTACGCAGATTTGGTGAATAGCTTGCAAACATCCGGATTTGCTTAGCTTTTCCGATGTCCAGGCAGAATGCTTCGACGCCAGTGGCTTTCGCTGAAATGGGCCAGAATCTGTGCGATCGCCAGTGCGATCATTTGTATCAACCCAGCGAAATTTGCTCGGGCTAAGCCGCCAATATGAATGCCTCTGCTGGTGTATGCATGGCGGGTGCCTGATGCGGACGTTCGTGATCTTCGAATTGTATCTATTCACCGATTGCGCGGCCGTCGACAACAGTTCCGCCGAACGCAATCTGCGCCCCGTCGGCACAAGGTTGAAGAATTATGACAGCGCTTACGAAAAGATAGGACGGTCCAGCCAAGAGTTAATTTTGTCTATCAGCTCTCTGGGCCCACCAGGTCGTGCGAGGGACATGAGATTAAGCGGTAACGCGGTGAGTTCGATATCATTTCCTCCTAGCAATGATGAAATTCGCCAGCTTGTCGGCTGCTGATCTTGATCGACCGGATATGAAAGAGAGATGCGTTGGCAGCCGAGTACGTGTGCTGCTGTGAGAACTTGATAAGTATCAGATGATTTAGGTCGAGCGGTAAGGCGCTTGTATTTAGAGTCAGTGATGGCGACCGGAGTGCCCGTTTTGTCTCGAAATACTACGTCCGGCTCAGTGACTAACTTGGGGCCAGTGCCAGAAATGACCACGCCAAAATTCAGCTTGCTCTTGTCGACGCGCTTACCAGCGCGACTGGCCGCCCTTTGGCACAACCGGTATACGTAGTTCTCGTATATCACATCAGCGTTCCACAGAAATCCGGAGAGTGCTTGATTGCCGGCTGCGTGATGAACACCAGCCCCCTCAAGTAACAGAAGCCCGACGATTTTTGCGGGTTCCAGTGCTTGGTGTTGCACGTCGAGGCAAATTCGCTGTGCGTCTAGTAGGTGAGGTGGATTCCTACCTACGTGTGCCAAATTGGCCGAGATCTCACGAAGAGCCCGCGCTCGTCCAGGCGCTTTCACAATACCGGCCAAACATTCAGCTGACCACCGTAGTAGCCGTGCCAAAAGCGTGTCATCGGTAAGGTAGTCTGCGATATAGGGAAGCTCCCAAGGGCGTGCGACCCAGTCTCCAAGGCGTGAGACATCGACGCTGCCACGGAGCACGACGCCACTCATCTGTTCACTGTTATAGCCGCGTGGAAGCCCGCGAGCAGAACCCGTGGTATAGGACCTGAGGAACATTTCTGCCAGTAGGTCAGGCATAGATTGCGATGCAAGTTCCTGTGCCGTCGTCAGGCTGTCGTCCACATGACCGCCCTCAACTACTGTGAGGATCCTCCAGAGTACCGTTTGCCAACTTTCGTCGTTTACACTCAGGAACTTGGGTGCAATTTCTATATCGACATTGCCAATGCGCAAAACGCCGGTAACGGCTTCGGCACGCAACCCCACGAAGCCGCTACCAAGGTCCTCGATCCGGATTGGATCGCCAGATAGCCCCAACTTTCGGCGCCAACGCTTGTTCGCGCTAGCGAGAGCATGCAGATCTATAGCCTCTGTCTTGTAAGGTATGGACGCGCCGTACTCGTGAAGAACAATCCGTGGCGGGGCGATTACATCGTAAGCCACCTGAAAGACCTTTTGATCACATCAATGTCTAGCTCGCTCATCCGAACCGGAGCGAGCGTGCGGGCCGTCACCGTGCCACCTGTCGTGGTGCGTAGGGCCCAAGCATAATCACCAGTCGGTGGAGGGGATTCTACATGCAAGAGTTCCAATAGTTGATCGGGACGGCCAGAATAGCGGTCTTCGAGTTGCGGAAACAGAACGTCATCCCAAGCCTTCGCGAGGCTTCGCCAAGCGAATTTTTCCTCTATGGGTATTTCAGTGCCCGTGTCGTCAAACTTCGAAGTCCGAATCGGTGTCAGCAATCCATGCCCCAACTCAAACTCGGGCCCGAGGTCTGAGGCGATCGCTACGTTGAGGCGATCAAGAAGCAAATACGCAGTGTGAAACGGCGTGAGGGTCTCCCAATTGTCTGTGTTTGGCGCTGTTATTGAAGCCGCGTCTAGGCCCCAGTGACTAACAAGAACGTTTAGGTTCGGCCGCATTTCAATACGGTCAAACCGTCGCGCAAGGGCACTATCTATAGGGACGGCAGCTCGATCAACGCTGTTCATTGTAGCAACAATATAGATATGTCTTGGGAAGGTGAAACCGTCAGGAATCTTAGCCGTTTTGCTGCTGGGTCGGCGGATTTCTTCGCTCAGCCCCTTCTCATAAGCTAGCTGTCGGAGTGGCACGGGTAGTGGAACGCTGCCACCCTCACGGTAATCGAAGTCCAAGAAAGTCATGAACTCGCCAAAGATACGTGCGGCGTTACCGCGATTTATTTCGTCGATAAAAATTACAACTGAACGATATTCCGAATTAGAATCTGCCAGCTCGAGCGCGGCGTCTAGAAAAACGCCCGACCACGGCTTCAAAGAAGTGCCAGAAGCCGTAATGTCTGGCCTAAGTCCAAGAACAAAATCTTCATATCCATATGATTGGTGAAAAGTAGTCCAGACTACCTTGGCAGGAAGCGGAATTGTAATGTCTAACTCGGGCCTACTAAACGGTTTTTGGGCATCAGTGACATCTAGAAGGATACCTCGATCACTCTTAGGTCGGCTGCGAAGAGCTTCGAATAGCTCGCTAATTAGGCGAGTTTTTCCCGTTGCGGGCGGCCCATACAAAAGTGCGTTTCGACCCGACTTCCATGAAGAAAGAATATCGTTGATTTTCTCAGACATTATTATTTAACCTGCATCGATTACGCCGCCAACAGGCCTATTTCCTTCTGGGAAGAGGTCCCACATAGGATCACCAGGTTTCATGAAAGGCGGACGTGGTCCTTTCGTAAATCCGGCGAAGTAGTCACCATCAACGGTTTTGGCAATATAGATGCGCAGGCCGCCATGGGGGAAATGTGGGCGAGCATCTTCTTTGTCTCGTATGTTATCGGGGGCAACGGGAAACCCACGTTTTTCAGTCCATGCCGGATGTCTTTCAGAGCTTGGAGCTTGCCTATTTTGTCTGGCAATGCGCATCCTACTGCCCTTCTTTTTTTGAAACTCAATTGGACCGAACACACCGGGCTGACCAATTACGCCGGCTTCGATTCGAATAACTGGAAGTTCGTCTACGTCCACATCTCTTACATCAAGAAAGTCTAGTGTTTGTGGAACGATCGAGCTAGGCACCTCAATGTACAGTGAACCACCTCCGCCCTCAATTTGATGGTGCCGCTCAATGTTATAAAACTCACCCAGCTGGACATTTCGCCACCAAATACGGTCTATTTCTAATTTTTTCATAGTTTCAAGAAACCTCTAGATGATATAGTCGCTCGACCACCGGCCCCTTTTTTCCACCACCGTTGCTGCGATATCGAGTATGGGGTTGTTCGTGCACTGTGACACTGCCGAAGTCACATAAGATGGACAAGAGCTCCGATGCTTGGACTTGTCCGTCTTCGCTATAAGAAATGAATACGTGTGGAACCCGAAGTTGCTCAAGAGTTTCTCGAAATGCTCTGCCTGCGCTTCGTCGGTAGCAAAAGCTGGATGCCTGATCTCTCCATGGCCGCAGGCCACCGTCGCCAGCGGCGACAGGCTCATCCCCACAAGCAATCGTCTCCAGGATATGGTAGTTCCCTGCGTACTGCCTTTTGGTGTAAGGGGGGTCTAAGTATACAGCATCAGTGTCTAGCTTTGACGCTAGGTGCTCTACATTTCCCTGCAAAACCGTGTGATGACCCTTGGTCCGCTCAAAAGTGACTGGTTCGAAGGTGAGCGGTTTGAGTGCGGGCCCCGAGATATCACGTCGAAAATAGCCAAAAGTGCCGCTGATATTGGCTACCTTATTGATTGCCAAGATAAGATGATGGAGTAAAATGCTGTGCTCGACCTCGGTAATGGCTGCCCCTTCGCATAGTTCGCGGATACCTACGCGAATACCGTCAATATGTGCTGCGTTGCTAGCCGAAAAATAGAGCCTCGGTGGACGTCCGTTCGCAGGCTTGCCAGTTTCGCCGAACTCACGGAAAAAGTAGCCCTCCATCGGTGCTGCGGAACGCATCCACTCAAGAGCTTTTTCGTAACCGCCGAGAGCCTTAAAGCTAGGCGGCTCCTTGGCTAAGAGACGCGTTCGTGCGTGTACGACCGGAAAGGTCAATGCGTCAGCAGCCGTAACCGAATAGCCAGCGCGAGCTAGCGCCAATGAGACCGATGCCGTGCCACACATTGGATCAGCTACGGAAGAACCCTCGGGGAGAACATGCGAAATCTTACCTACAATCCAATCGACCAAGCGAGTCTTGTTACCCAAGTATCTGTACGACATGTCTGTTAAGTTGCTCTCTGACGTTTCTTGTTATGCCAATTTTCTATTTCGGATTACGATGCGATCATACATGCGACGGTAGGTGCCGTCCCCGTTAGGCAGATAGAAGCGCGGACCGCCCTGCTGATAAGTCCCTTTTTCTGCAATCTTCGAGATAGGCTGACCAAGTGTCTTGCTAGATCCTAGTATTTCAAATTGATCGGGATTGTGCTTGTCAAGGAACGAGATTGGAACTCCCATTAATCCAGAATAGTCGGCCGGTATATGCATTGTCTTGTTTACATTAATTGCGTCGAAGTTGGCATATTTTGGGTAGGCCTCTGGGCTATATGTCATTTTAAGATCGAGTTCTTCGTGTCGCGACAAGTAGTCAAGGTTGGTAAACCAGCGGACACCTTTTACTCGAACATATCTATTGCCTTCGCTATCGACTCTCGTGCTCGCAGCAGTAAGGGGATAGTCATCAGGAACTCGGAACTCGCGGTCGCCGCTGCGAATGCTTGGGCCGTACCACATCTGGTTGTGCTGGAAGAGCGAGAATATCTCTTTGTAGGTCACCGCGTTCATGTTCCCGATGATTAGGAACTGTTTCTTATACTCAACCAACTGCGCTACGTATTCGCGAAAGAGCGAGAAAGGTGGATTGGTAACCACAATATCAGCCTCAAGAAGCAACTTAATGCATTCGTCACTGCGAAAATCGCCGTCACCAGCCAGCGTCTTTACAGCGACTGGACTTGAAGCTGGAGCACTCTTGTCCAGGCCGCCGCCTGTGTACTCTAGATAAACGGCTTGATCGGATCTGCCACGCCCAAATTGATCGACATTTCCACCGCCGTAACAAGTAGCAATAACCTTTTTAATAGACAACCTTTCAAAATTGTCGGCGAAGTAACGAAAAAAATTGCTAGCCCGCGGGTCGTCACAATTGCAGTAAACCACTTTATTTTTAAAGTGGTCTTTGTAATGCTCAAGCTCAAGCGCAATGTCTCGGAACGAAGTGTAGAATTCGTCTTGCTTTGCTTGCCGAGCAGCGGTCAGGCTGGCGGTGGTCATGTACATCTCCTGATGTCAGTAGTTTGAAATATGTACCCGAGATCATCCGGACTTAAAACACCAACTCTTCTTGATTGAGTTTTTTGAAAGATCAAAGGAAGCGTGCTGGTCCGACCAGACGACGGGGAATGGCTCGAGGAACCGCGCCAACGTCATCTCAGGCCCATGTGTCCCGTCCAGGATTGCCTCCACGATGTCTGGCGCAAGCAGCGTCAGGCGCAAGACGCGGGTCATGTAGGACGGTGCGATCCTCTCGCACTCCGCCAGTTCGGCAATGGTGGCGAACTCGCTCGTCTCCAGCATCCGCTTCCACCGGAACGCGCGAGACAGCGCCTTAACCAGCGTGTTATCCGTTCGCCGCGGCTGCTCGGCGCCGTCGGGCAACTGCATCTCCTTCCGCCCGCCGCGCTTCACGACACGGAAAGGCACGTGCAGCGTCACGATGTCCGGGATCGGCGTCTTGCTGGTCATGCCGTCGCCTCAATACCGCCTGCAAGCATCTCGCGCGCAAGGCCACGGAGGCCGTCGGCGCGCAGCCGGACATTGAGCCCGTCCGTGCCAATGTCGACGCGCTCGATCAGTAGCGACACGATGCGCGCCTGCTCGGCGGGGAAGAGTTCGTCCCACAGCGGGTCGAACTGGTGCAAGGCGGCGCGGGCGTCGGCTTCGGTAATGTCGTCGGCATTGGCGCGTGCCGCCTTCCATGTCCCGGCCACGATCTCGGGTTGGCGGAACACAGTACGCAGCTGGTCGACGACGGCGACTTCTATTTCACCTGCTGGCACACGACCGACTGAACACGATCCGGCGCCATGCTTCAGTACCGTCTGGCTGACATAGTAGCGGTAGAGCTTGCCGCCTTTCCGAGTGTGGGTCGGCGAGAACGCCGGGTGACGTCCCCAGACGTGGTGTAGCTTACGGTGGCCATCGGGTTTCCCGGTAGGGTCGGGTTGCGAGAACCA
>NZ_JAUOQN010000088.1:0-10701 GCF_030547555.1 Salipiger sp. 1_MG-2023
CTTCCCTCAGAACCGATCTTGCCATGAAAAGGGCAGACCGCCGAGGGTTTATGTGATCATCCGGGATGGAACAGTTAGGGTTACTCGACGCGCGGAGGCCCCACGCTTTCGCGCTCGATCACCTTAAAGGGAAGTTCGTAGAATGATTTTGACGGTGGTGTTCCCTGTATCAATTGCAAGATTAAGGACATGCCGATGTGACCCATTTCTGTGCGTGGTTGATGCAGGGTTGTAAGTGTTGGATGAAGCATTCTTCCGACTGTGAGATTATCAAAGCCCATGATCGACAGGTCTTTTGGTATAGACAGTCCCTTTTTGCGTGCGCCCAACATCGCACCGGCTGCGCTTTCATCATTGGCGCAAAAGATTGCCGTGGGGGGGGCGGGAAGGTCGAGGAGGGTCTGAGCTCCAGCAAGTCCTCCTTCGAATGTGAAGTCTCCGCTTGCAACCAGTGAGGGGGCGTATGGTAGCCCAGCTTGCTCTAGGCCTCGGCGATATCCTGAGAGGCGTTGGTATGAGAAAATCCGATTTTGGGGGCCTGTAATGTGACCGATCCGCTGGTGCCCAGCCGCATGAAGGTGGCTGACGGCAGCGGCTGCGCCGGCGACATTGTCAATCGCTACAAGTGGAAGTGCTGTGCCGGGGATTTCTTCGGAGATGGCGATCATCGGGAGATTGTCCTCAGGGCTGTATCCTTGAGGCAATCGGCCGGTCATTAGAACCATGCCGTCAGCGCGACCATCCCGCAACATCTCGTGGTAACTCTGCTCTTTGTCTTTAAGCATATCGGTGTTGGCGAGCAGCACTGTGAAGCCCTGTTTGTTTGCAGTGTCCTCCATGGCGCGGATGATATCCGGATAAAAGGCGTTTCCGATATCAGGAACCAGCACGATCACGGTTCGGGTTACGCGACTGCGAAAGGCTTGAGCGGCCAAGTTTGGGCGGTACCCTATCTCTTTCACGGATGCCATGACGCGGGCGCGAGTCGCTGGCGACACTTTTTCAGGATGTGATAATGTACGGCTTACGGTTGCGGTGGAGACGCCAGCATGACGCGCCACATCCAAAACGTTTGCCCGTTGATCGATTTTCTTGCGGATTGTCATGGGTTCTGCTCACGGTTTGGGCTGTTTGGGGTGGTCACTCATATTAAAATGTAAACGATAACATTTGTCTTGAAAATGTTCATTTGGTTCGAATATCTAGAATGAAATCGATTACATGCGTGAGGTCCCAAATGAACGATACCAACGCTTCTCAATTGCTAGAGGTCGGAGGCGCGTCTTCTACTCTAAGGCCAATCTCTATGGCTGATCGTGCGCGCAGTCTGGGCCTATGGTCTTTTTTGATCATCACGCTCATCTTTTTTTTGACTCCGCTCTACGTCATGGTGATCACATCGCTCAAGACGATGCCAGAAATCAGAGAGGGGCGGATTTTCTCACTGCCGCTCGAACTTACGTTTAGGCCTTGGGTCCAGGCATGGTCAGAAATTTGTACCGGATTGACATGTGAGGGTATCAGCCGCGGGTTTTGGAACTCAATGCGCATCATGATACCGGCAACATTGATTTCTGTGACTATTGGCGCGCTCAACGGCTTCGCATTGGCATTTTGGCGCAGTAAGGGGTCAGAGGCCCTTTTTGCGCTGCTGCTGATTGGGGCTTTTATCCCTTACCAACTGTTCATTTATCCGCTGTCGATTGGATTGAGCAAAGTGCATTTGACTGGCACGCTTGCTGGGATTGTCTTTGTTCACGTGATCTTTGGTTTGCCTATCACCACTTTGATCTTCCGCAACTTTTATAGCGGTGTGCCGGCGGAGCTGGTCAAAGCAGCTCGGGTGGATGGCGCGGGATTTTGGCGGATATTTTGGTCAATCATTCTGCCAATGTCAGGGCCAGCACTAGTGGTTGCCACAATTTTGCAGGCGACTGGTGTTTGGAATGACTATTTGCTGAGCCTCATATTTGCGGGCCGCGACAACCAACCGATGACAGCGCAGCTTAACGCACTGGTCAATACGCGCATGGGTGAGAGACCCTACAACATCCACATGGCTGCGACACTTCTGACGGCCATGGTTCCTCTCATCATCTATTTCACATCAGGCCGCTGGTTCGTGCGCGGCATCGCGGCAGGAGCCGTTAAGGGGTAACTATGAGTAATTTAAATGAAATTTCGGTCTCTGTTCATGACCTCGGTATCAGTTATGGTCCTAACATCGTACTGGATGCGCTATCGATAGACATCCGTAAGGGCGAATTTTTGGTTTTGCTCGGCTCATCTGGGTGCGGAAAATCAACATTGTTGAACGCGATCGCTGGGTTGAATGAGGTGACGGCTGGTCGCATTTGCATCGGCGGAAAAGATGTCACTTGGGAGGAGCCTAAAGATCGTGGCATCGGAATGGTGTTTCAGTCTTATGCGCTTTACCCCCGTATGACTGTGGCAAAAAACATGGGGTTTGGGCTGACAGTGCGCGGCATGAAGCGTGAGGAAGTAAACCGTCGCGTCCTTCGTGCCGCTGAAACCTTGCATCTGACCCCGCTTTTGGGCCGCCGTCCATCAGATTTATCGGGCGGGCAAAGGCAGCGCGTCGCCATTGGTCGTGCCCTTGTCCGCGATGTTGATGTGTTTCTCTTTGATGAGCCCCTCTCTAACCTAGATGCTCAACTGCGCAATGACCTGCGTATCGAAATTAAGCGGCTGCACGAAGAGCTGGGCAATACGATGATCTACGTTACGCATGACCAGGTCGAAGCTATGACATTGGCCGATCGTATCGCGGTGATGAAAGAAGGGCGCATTCAGCAATTGGCTCCGCCGTCAGAGGTTTACGCGAAGCCTGCGAAC
This sequence comes from Salipiger sp. 1_MG-2023, assembly GCF_030547555.1. Taxonomy (NCBI): domain Bacteria; kingdom Pseudomonadati; phylum Pseudomonadota; class Alphaproteobacteria; order Rhodobacterales; family Roseobacteraceae; genus Salipiger; species Salipiger sp. 1_MG-2023. The sequence goes on from NZ_JAUOQN010000088.1 coordinate 2,857, forward strand.
AAGTTCGTCGCGGGATTTTTAGGATCACCTCGGATGAACTTTATCGCGGGCACGTTGAACGAAGGCGACATCGGCGGGACGGTTTTTGAAGCGGAAGGCGGAAGTTTACCAATTCCTGATGAGGTTTTTTCGACCCCTCATCGCCAGTGCTCCGCAACGATGGGTCTGAGGCCTGAGCATATCCGTATCACCAATGGGTCAGACATTTCAGGGCATCCGATGGATGGGACGGTGACCATGGTTGAAACGCTTGGCGCCGAAACCATCATCTGGTGCGATACCCGAATTGGCACTCTGAGCATCAGAGCAGCAGGAAGCCTCTCTCATCAACAAGGTGAAATCTTGTCGCTCACATTGGATCTTACGCAGGCGTCATTCTTTGCCGGCCCCGAAGAGGTGCGGCTTTGACTCCTCTTAATTCACCATCATCTGAACGAAAGTCCCTCATGCCACTCACTCAACTACACTCATTTCAACTCTACTCAGCTTTTGGCAAAGGCGAAGTGACCGAACAAATTCGTGCGCTCGCGGATTTGGGTTACACCAATGTCGAACCCTATTCTTATGACGATCCTCAAGCCATGCGCGCTGTCATGGACGAAACGGGCGTTACTGCGCTTAGTGGCCATTTTACGTTAGAGCAAATTCTCGACGAAACGACTTGGGTTATATCAACCGCAAATTTACTGGGTATCGAAGTCGTTATTGCCCCTTGGATTGACGAAGACAACCGTCCGGTTGATGCCTCAGGATGGAGGTCATTGGGCGCGCGCCTTGAGGCGGTCGAGCCGCAATTTGCCGAAGCTGGTTTGACACTCGGCTGGCATCATCATGATTTCGAATTTACCGCGTTGCCGGATGGAAGTTATCCGATTGAGCATCTTTTAGGGGATGGTCCTTTGGCGCTGGAAATGGACCTTGGTTGGCTCACGCGTATAGGGTTCGACGCTTCCCTGTGGATGGATCGTTACAGCGCGCGTATTGTCGCTGTTCACGTAAAAGACGTCGCACCCGCAGGTGAAAATGTTGATCAAGATGGCTGGGCTTATGTCGGCCAAGGTGTCGTAAATTGGTCTGACTTGTGGCCAAAGGTTGCGAAGACCAGCGCGCGTGTTGCCATCGTGGAGCATGACCTGCCTGACGACTGGAAACGTTTTGCCGCCGAAAGCTTTGAAACAGTCAAAAACCTTGGAGTGCCAGTATGACCCATCCCCCCTTGCGCGTTGGTGTTATGGGATGTGGCAATATCTCTGATACATACTTGAAAAATGCTTCATTGTGGCGTCACATCGAGTTTGTCGCCTGTGCCGACCTTTCAGTTGAGGCAGCGCAGCGCAAAGCAGATATTTACGACCTAAAGGCCATGTCGGTTGCAGAAATGATTGCGGCGGATGATGTGGATATTGTGTTGAACCTGACGATCCCATCGGCCCACGCGGATGTTTCTATCGCGGCACTTGAGGCCGGAAAGCACGTCTATACGGAAAAACCACTGGCTGCGCATTTTGCAGATGGGCAGCGCATTTTGAAGGCCGCTAGAAAGGCTGGCCGACGTGTCGGGTCGGCACCGGATACTGTTCTTGGTCCGGGGTTCCAAACGGGGCGCGCGATTCATGATTCCGGTCAAATGGGCGAGGTTATCACCGGTCTTGCGGCGGTTTTGTCACGGGGGATGGAGCATTGGCACCCGAACCCTAGTTTCTTTTTCCAACAAGGCGGAGGACCAGTGCTTGACCTTGGGCCATATTACCTTGCGGCGCTTGTTAGCATTTTGGGGCCGGTTCGACGGGTTCAGGCCTCAGGTCGTATTGGACGTGCAAAGCGGCTTGTCACAGGGGAGGGGCCGATGAAGGGGCAGACTGTCCCAGTTGAAACCTTTACCACATTGAATGCCTTGCTAAGTTTTGAGGGTGGTGCCGAAATTACGTTCCTAGCTAGTTGGGATGTTCCGCATTCTGACCTGCGTCCCATCGAATTACACGGTACAAATGGCACATTGCGATTGCCTGACCCAAACATGTTCGGCGGCACCGTTGCATTCGCAGAGGTTGGTGGCACGTTTGACGTAACATCGACAAGTGAGCAGCCTTTCGGCGCGGATAATCGCCTTTGGATGGAAAAGTTTCCTTATACTTGTTATCGCGGCCTTGGCTTGGCTGATATGGCACGCGCCTTGCAAGCAGGGGAAGATTTCCGGTGCAGCGAAGATTTTAGCCTCCACGTTTTGGAAGTTCTTTTCGCCATTGAGGATGCCGCGCAAAACGGGCGTGGAGTTGAGCTGACAACCACCTGCACGCGGCCCACAGCGATGGCATTTGAACAAGCACGCGATTTGCTAGCCAAGCAAGCGGACATTGTGTGATGTCAAAAAACGATATGACTGAAGCTGAGCCGCATCTTTTCCCATCGCGCACGATAAAGGGCCCGGGGCTTTTTCTCGCGCAGTTTATTGGAAAAATGCCTCCGTTTGATTCACTCGAGGGGATTGCGCGATGGGCTGCGGATTTGGGGTACCGCGGGTTGCAACTGCCGACCCATGATGCGCGGTTTATTGACCTGGCTCACGCGGCAGAAAGTCAAACCTATTGTGACGATTTGACAGGGCGTTTGGCGGACATGGGGCTTTGTATTACTGAGCTTTCAACCCATCTGCAGGGCCAGCTCGTTTCAGTGCATCCGGCCTATGATGCGCTGTTTGACGGGTTTGCCCCTGACGTCGTGCGTAGAAATCCCTCTGCGCGTCAGGCTTGGGCGGTTGATCAACTTTTTCTTGCGGCAAAAGCCTCGCAGAACCTTGGCCTCACCGCGCATGCAACGTTTTCAGGATCGCTCGCTTGGCCCTATGTTTATCCTTGGCCTCAACGCCCTGAAGGATTGATAGAGGCCGCCTTTGAAGAACAAGCCAAACGTTGGCTGCCAATTCTTGATGCATTTGATGCGGCGGGTGTCGATCTTTGCTATGAAATTCATCCGGGCGAGGACCTGTTTGATGGCACGACCTTTGAGATGTTCCTATCTGCTGTTGGTGATCATCCCCGCGCAAAAATTCTGTATGACCCGTCGCATTTCGCGCTGCAAGGTATGGATTATCTTTCATTTATAGACATTTATCATGACCGCATCGGTATGTTTCATGTCAAGGATGCAGAATTTAATCCGACCGGTCGACAGGGTGTTTATTCCGGTTATGCCCCGTGGGTTGAACGTGCCGGACGGTTCCGTTCCCCTGGTGACGGTCAGGTCAACTTTGCTGCGGTGTTTTCACGTCTTGCGACCTACGGGTTTGAGGGCTGGGCTGTGCTCGAATGGGAGTGTTGCCTCAAGCATCCCGAGGACGGCGCGCGTGAAGGGGTGGCCTTTATCAATGACCATATCATTCGGCTGACCGACCGCGCCTTTGACGATTTTGCGGCCAGCAGCAGTGATGTCTCAGCAAATATGCGACTGCTTGGGGTGACGAGATGAAGAGTGCGCGTATTCGTCTTGGTATGGTCGGCGGCGGTAGGAACGGCTTCATCGGAGGGGTTCACCGCTTTGCTGCGCGGCTTGACGATGAATATGAACTTGTCGCCGGCGCTCTTTCTTCGGATCCGGTCCGTGCCAAAGTGTCCGGCGATGATCTCGGTATTGCTGCGGATCGTGTCTACACCGATTTTCGCGAGATGGCCCGCGCCGAGGCGACCCGCCCTGATGGTATCCAAGCAGTTTCTGTCGTTACGCCGAATGCCCTGCATGTCCCTGTCGCGCGTGCCTTCCTTGATGCGGGTATTCACGTGATTTGTGATAAACCTTTGGCCATCAGTCTCGACGAAGCCTTGTCGCTGCGGTCCAGTGTGGCCGAGAGCGGGCGGGTCTTTGTTTTAACTCACAACTATTCGGCATATCCGATGGTCCGTCTTGCACGTCAGATGGTTGAGAGGGGCGAGATTGGTCGCATCCAAACGCTTCAGGTAGAATATCTTCAAGACTGGTTGGCCACTGCGGTTGAGGTCGATGGAAATGCGGGTGCCGCTTGGCGAACCGACCCCGACACGGCGGGGCAAGGCGGCGCGATTGGCGATATCGGAACCCATGCTTTTCATCTGATGCGGTTTGTTACGGGCCTTGTGCCCCAGTCGCTTTCGGCGCGGCTTAGTACCTTCGTCGAAGGGCGGCGCGTGGATGACGATGCGCAAGTTATGATGTCATTTGACGGCGGTGCGCACGGCTTTCTCTGGGCCAGTCAGGTCGCGCCCGGGCACGCAAATAGTTTGCGCCTGCGCGTTTACGGTAATGCCGGAATGATCGACTGGTCGCAGGAACGGCCAGAAGAGTTAACGTTCGCCCGCCTTGGCGAAGCGCCTCGGCTTTTGCGCCGTGGGCATGCAGATGCAGAACAGGCAGATAGTCGTATTCCAGGCGGCCATCCCGAAGGTTATCTAGAAGCCTTCGCGACAATTTACCGAGAAGCAGCGGATGCCATTCACAAGCAGCACTCCGGCATTGTGATCGGTGACACTCTTTCGCCGGGTCTTTCAGACGGGATCGAAGGCATGGCCTTCATTGAGTGCGCACTGGCCTCTTCGCGCAACGGCGGTATCCCAACTACGCTTTCTTTACCTTCACCATGAACACGCTCAAGCCGACCCAAGATCGGCATCCTCCTTCCACTTCAACCAATAGGGACTACACATGGAACATAAAATCATCTCCGGCGGTTTGGCCGCTACATTTTCACTCATGGCTTCGACTGCGTTCGCGCAAGACATGAAGGCGGAAGTCATGCATTGGTGGACGTCCGGTTCCGAAGCCGCAGCCCTTCGCGTTCTCGCCGACGCCTATGAAGCAAAGGGGGGCAAATGGGTCGATGACGCTGTACCGGGTGCCACCGCCGCTGTAGCTGCTGCGACCTCGGCCATCGTCACAGGCAACGCCCCAGCGGCTTTGCAGTTCAATGGCGGTAAACTGTTCCCAGAACTGGCCGCGCAAGGGTTACTCACGGACTTGACGCCTTATGCAGATGCCGGCGATTGGGAAGAAGCGCTACCTGCAGGTATCGTTGACGCCATCAGTTACGACGGTAAAATCTATGCGATGCCCGTGGCCAATCATGGTGTAAACTGGATGTGGTTCTCGAAGGCCGCGCTGGAGAGTGCTGGCACTGAGGTCCCCGAGACTTTCGATGGCTTTTTCCCGATGTTGGATAAGTTGAAAAACGCGGGCATTCAGCCCATCGCACAGTCGGGCGAAGGCTGGGTAATTTTTGAAACGTTTTATCAGCTGATGTTGATTTCTGGTCATTTGGATCTTTACAAGGCGATGTTCCAAGAGGGCGATGTCGATGCGATTGAGTCTGATGAGTTCCGTGAATTTGTTGATATTTTCCGCAAATATGCGAGCTACGCGGACCAGGGCACTGCAGGTCGCAAGTGGAATGATGCGACAGCCATGGTGGTCAGCGGTGATGCCGGCGTCCAGCTTATGGGCGATTGGGCCAAGGGCGAATTCAAATCAGCTGGTCAAAAACCTGGTGTCGATTTCGAATGTCGGATTGGTTTCGGCGACGATACGTATTTCCTGACGGCCTTTGATGTTTTTGTTCTTCCCAAAAGCAATTCAGAGAGCATGGAGGTCGTGCATGAAAAACTGGCTGATACCTTTATGGATCCGGAGGTTCAAGTTGCGTTTAACCTGATAAAGGGCGGATTGCCACCACGTTTGGACGTTCAGACGGAGGCTTTCGATAGTTGTGCTCAACGCGGTTTTGAAGCCATGGCTGAACCGGCCCATCAAGTCCCCGGTGTTGAGATAAGTACGCCCGCTGACCGCGCCGGCGGCTACACTGACGCTGTTTTGCAGCTTTGGGCAAATCCGGACATGAGCACCGATGATTTTGTCGACTCAATCAAGGGCGTTATCCGCTCTACGGGCTACTAAAGCAACATCACAGGCAGGGTAAGGATTTAAAGGCATGACATTTTCTTCAGGACACCGCAAAGGGTATAGGCTTAGACCCAATATGGCCTCGGTCGCGCTTTGGCCAAGTTGGCTCATCGTGCTGGCGGGATATCTCGTCACAATGATCTGGACTGTTCTGATCTCCTTCACATCGTCCACGCTTCTGCCTGTGATGGACTTCATCGGCTTCGCACAATACGAGCGTCTGTTCTTGACACCGCGCTGGCTGCAATCTTTGAACAACCTCGCCTTGTTCGGCGTGTTGTTCATCGCGGCATCCCTCTTTTTGGGCTATCTAATGGCTGCGGCCCTTGATCGCGACGTTAGGGGGGAGGCTATTTTCCGTTCGGCTTGGCTTTATCCCTACTCGCTTTCCTTCATCGTGACCGGTGTGGTTTGGCAATGGATCATGAATCCGCAACTCGGTTTGCAAAAAGCCGTCAACAACCTTGGTTGGGATCAGTTTCGGTTTGATTGGATCATTGACCCTGATCGCGCGATCTATGTGGTTATCATTGCCGCTGTTTGGCAATCCTCTGGGCTTGTTATGGCGCTGTGTCTCGCGGGACTGCGCGGTGTTGACCCTGATCTTTGGAAAGCAATCCGAGTCGATGGCATCCCACTGTGGCGTGCTCATCTTTCGATTATCCTTCCGATCGTTGCGCCGATGTTGATCACAGCTGTCGTTCTGTTGGGGATTGCGGTGGTCAAGTCCTACGATCTTGTTGTTGCCTTGACAGATGGTGGCCCTGGAACCGCGACAGATGTGCCAGCTAAGTTCATCATGGACTACCTATTCTTGCGTGGAAATGTTGGTCTCGCTTCGGCTGGCGCTACGGTGATGCTGCTCGGTGTCATCGCTGGACTGGCGCCTTGGATCTACAGTACGACTAGGAAATCCTCCAAATAGTTAGCTCAGAATGCGCGTGTCACAAAGTTCGGTCTGAAAGCGGGCGTATGAGCACGCGGTTTTCAACCATCTCGTGGGCGCGTACCCGATAGAGGTACTGAAGTGGTCCTGCTTTTCAGGTCAGGTTTGCGGCTCAGCTAAGATGGATCATGGTTAGGTTTCATGCCGCTCGGTTCATCTGTGTTGTCTCAAAGTATGCGTCGTCTGGTGTTCGTTTATCAAGCGCCGTGTGCGGTCGCTCGGCGTTGTAGAATTCAAGCCATTCGTCGATGCCGCGTTTGGCTTGGAATCCGTTTCGTGGCAGGTAGGCTACAATCTGGTGACTTTCAAAGAACGGGTATTTTGTGAACACTCGGTCGATCTCGTTCATCAATTCTAGCGTCTCAGCATTCATGCCAATGGGAGCATAATAGAGTGATGACCGGCTGATCTTTAGCAGCTTGCACTGCCTGGTCAGGCTCGGATCCGTACGATCCCGGTTGATCATCGCTTTGCGTTCAGACGGGCTCATCGCTTCAGCCATTGTGAAAAAAAAATCGTTATCGACCACCAGCTTTCCGATCTTAGCGTGGCGCTCTTTGACTTCGGCCTCGTTGTCTTCGACCTTCTTTGTCTTGTTGGAAAACACGCCCGTCAGGCCGTCAATCGCCTGCCGCTTCTATGTAGTCACCTGCGTTGAGTGGATTTTGCGCTTGGCCGCAATCTCTTGCGCCGTCTTGTCACCACGCAGCGCCTCAAGGGCGACAGTGGCCTCGAACTTGTCCGAAAAACTGCGTCTTGTCGTCATTTTCGTATCCCATCGTCGGTGCTGGATACATCTTAGCACGCTGTCTGAATTTGCCGGTCCACTTCAGCTCAGCCAGGCCCCGCCTGACATCGCCTCTCATAAGGCAGGGGAAGGCGGGGCCGGGGGGTAATAGTTGTCACATCCCGGCAGGTAATATGGCTGTTTCTTGAACAGCTCTGGCTTGAGTTTGTGCCAGTCCTTCATCGCGTGC
>NZ_JAUOQN010000089.1:0-10467 GCF_030547555.1 Salipiger sp. 1_MG-2023
CTCCTCGAGATCCACGTAGCTGAACAGCGATCCCGTCACTTGGTCCGATCCGCGCATCGCCACCTCCATCCATGCCGAGGTGGCGATGAATCATGTTCCGCTACGGGCGTCGAGGCCGGAGTTTTTCAGCGGCCTGTTAAGTTGATCGAAGACGCAGAACCGAACTGGGCGAGCGTCCGAAGGCCTGTTTGAAGGCGCGACTGAAATGGGACACATCGGCAAAGCCGACATCATACGCGATATCGGAAATGGAACGGCCTCTGTTGTGCAGGATGGCCTGATGGGCGACGTCCAGTCGCGTTTTCCACAGCCAGCGCATCGGTGACGTATTTTCCGGGCTGAACAATCGGCTCAGCGTGCGCGGTGAAACACCGTTCGCGGCGCAGATCGTATCGATCGTCAGGCCAGTGTCTGACAAATTGTTGCGCAGATAGGTTTTGATCTCTTGCAGCTTCACCAAGTGACGGCTGCCCTGCGCGCCCAAGTCGTTGTCATCAAAGAAGTGGTCGATGCTGCCGAAAATCAGGTCAAGCGACGAGGATTCCATCGTTAGCGACAAATCCGCGTGCCCGCCGTCGTCCTTGGGCGTGAACAGCGACAGGATTGACCCGGTGAACTTGCCCGCCTGAGACGATCCCGAAATCTTGCGCGCCATCAGGTCGTCTACACGCAACAGACGTGCCACCGCCTCGGCCCGTGGCACCGCGACCACGAGGCCCCGCATGTTGCCGATGAAATCCATCTTGAACGGTTTCGCCTGATCGTACAGCACGATATCCCCGGCCTCGACCCGCACGGCGCGCTGTTCCTGCTCCAGCCCCGTCTGACCGTCTATCGCCAAGTACAGCATGATATGATCGCGCGGGTCCCTGCGGATATCCCCGGCCCGGCGGACCAATGGCATATGCCCATCGCCGGATCGGGCGGTCAGATCGCCGACGGCCAGAGAATTGGTTCTCCCGGCGCGCACGGCACCGGTGAAATCCGGGTTGAAGGGCAGCTCGCATTCCGTTGTCGAGAATTCACGGCACGTCGATTGATGCCACAGGTCGAAACTGGGCCTGCGTGTCGCTGTTCCGCTTGTCTGGACCTGCGCCATGGTTTTGATCCGCACTTCTTGACCGTCTGTTCCGACAAAGCGCCACGGTTTGGCACGGGCGCAAGGCGCTTGTATGTGATGATCCTGTGCCGCTCTGGGCTGGGTTTGACCGTCTCAGCACAGGATATGGCCCGCACAACCAAGCGCGACGGATAGGTAATCCATTAGAATAAAATATGAAAAGAGGGCACCCCGCCTGACCCCACCTGAAACACCGCCGCCGTGTCTGCTGCGCCGGGCGCTGTGATGATTGAGCGATTGCTCAAAATAAACACAGGCCGCCCCGCGAATGGATAAAAACTGGGCGTAAATCGGTTGGCCGGGTTTTTAGGGGCTCTCACACCGGCGGCTCGCCATTTCACCGCACCACAAGAGGAGCCTATACCGTTATGACCATCACTCGCCCCACCGTCGATGACGTGCGTGCCGCAGCCCTTGAGATCGGCATCCACTTTACCGAGTCCGAGGCCGTCACCTATCACGCGCTGATGCAGGGCCAGCTGGACGCATATGACTTCGTCGACGGTATGCAAGAACCGCTGCCAGCGGTGACATATCCCCGCTCGGCGGACATCCAGCCGGACCCCGAGGACAACCCGTTTAACGCCTGGGCGGTCAAGGCGACGATCAAGGGCGCGCCCGAGGGCAAGCTGGCGGGCAAGCGCGTGGCGATCAAGGACAACGTCTGTGTCGCGGGTCTGCGAATGATGAACGGAGCGACGATTCTGGACGGTTATGTGCCGGAAATCGATGCGACCATCGTGCAGCGAATTCTGGATGCGGGCGGCGACATTCTGGGCAAATCGGTCTGCGAATATTACTGCGCCTCTGGCGGCAGCCACACATCGGCCAATGGCTATGTCGATAACCCGCTGGTGCCCGGTCACAACGCCGGTGGGTCGTCATCGGGCTCTACCGCGCTGGTGATGGGCGGCATTGTCGATATGGCCACGGGCGGCGACCAAGGCGGATCGGTGCGCATCCCGGCATCTTATTGCGGCGCGGTCGGGCTGAAGCCGACCCATGGCCTCGTGCCCTATACCGGCATTTTTGCCGTAGAAATGACCCTTGATCACGCCGGCACCATCACCCGCACGGTGGCCGACAACGCCCTGATGCTCGAGGCCATCGCCGGGCCGGACGGGCTTGACCCCCGCCAAAGCGGCGCCCCGGCGCAACCCTATACGCAAGCCCTCGGCCAAGGCGTCGAAGGGTTGCGCGTGGGCATCGTTCCCGAAGGCTTCGGCACCCCCGGTGCCGAGACCGAGGTCGATGACCGTGTGCTGGAAGCCGCCGACAAGCTGGCCGACGCCGGGGCCATCGTCAGCACCGTTTCCATCCCGCTGCACAGCGCCGGGGCCGCGATCTGGACGCCGATCTTCCTTGAAGGCACCTTTGATCTGATGATGCGCCACAATGCCTATGGCACCAACATGAAGGGCGTGTTTCTGGACAGCCTGAGGTCGGCGCAAAGCGCGTGGAAAGACCGCGCCGACGAGTTGTCGGACACCATGAAGCTGGGCATGTTGACCGGTCATTACATGGCGTCGCGCCATCAGGGGCGGTTCTATGGCAAGGCGCAAAACCTCAACCGCCTGCTGACCGCCGAATATGAGCGCGCCCTGTCGCAAGTCGATGTCCTGCTGATGCCGACCACCCCGATGGCGACCACGCCGATGCCCGCCAAGGACGCAGGCCCCGAAGAGGTCATCGGGCGGGCCTTTGAAATGGTCGGCAACACGGCGCCCACCTGTGCCACCGGGCACCCGGCGATTTCGGTTCCCGTTGGCACCACCTCGGATGGCCGGCCCATCGGGGGCATGCTGATCGCCCGTCATCTCGACGAGATGACCCTGTTCCGCGCGGCAGAAGCCATGGAAGCCTGCTATCGCTGATCAACAGGGAGGGCCGCGCCCTCCCGACGCCCCTCTGTCGCAGCCAAGGACCCCCATGAGCGATCATCAGATACACCGCACGCGGCCTGTGCTGCATTATGCATGGATCGTCGCCTTTGTCGGCGGCGTCGCCGTCTTTTGCGGCCTTGGGCTGGGACGGTTCGCGTTCGGAATGCTGTTGCCCGCGATGTCGGACTCGCTGGGCTGGAGCTACGCGCAGGCCGGGATGCTGGGGTTTATAAATCTGTTGGGCTATCTGACCTCGGTTCTGATCGTTCCGCCGTTTCTGGCCCGGGTCGGCACGCGTGTTGCGGTGACCTCAGGGTTGCTGCTGATGGCGCTGAGCATGTTTGCCATGGTATTGGCGCAAAGCCTGCCCATGCTCAGCGGGCTGTATTTCCTGACAGGTATCGGCAGCGGCGCGGTGGTCTTACCGGCGCTCAGTGTCATGGCCAACTGGTTCGCCCCGTCGCATCGCGGCCTTGCCACCGGGCTGGTGATGGCAGGCCCCGGTTTCGGGATCATCTTCAGCGGCAAGGCGGTGCCGAACCTGACCCCGTTCCAGAACATTCTGGCATGGCAGATGGGCTGGCTGATCTTTGGCGCGATGAGCGTTGTGGTGGCAGCCCTTGCCTTCGGGTTCCTGCGCAACCACCCCGGTCAGATGGGGCATAGCCCCTTCGGGCGTTCCCCTCTGCCCGGCCAGCCTCAGAGCGTAGCCCCCGAAGGGGCCGCGCGTCGCCGCCTGCTGCTGCATATGGGGATCATCTATGGCCTCTATGGTGCGACCTACATGCTTTACGTCACCTTCATCGTCACCAGCATGCGCGACAGCTACGGCATGACACAGGCGCAGGCCGGCGGGCTTTGGTCATGGTTCGGCATTCTCAGCATCCCGTCGGGATTGCTGTTTGGCGGCCTGTCCGACCGGATCGGACGGCGGGCAGGGATGGCGATTGGCTTTGCCTGCCTGAGTGTCGCCTTCGGCTGCGTCGGCTTCACCGCATGGCGGCCCGGACTGTACGTTTCCGTTGGGCTTTTCGGCCTCGCCGCATGGAGCATTCCGGTCATCATATCCGCCGCCGCCGGTGATTACTTTGGGCCTGTTGGCACCGCGAAAGCCCTCGCCGCCCTGATGTTGACTTTTTCAGCCGGACAGGCGGCAGGCCCTGCCTTGGCCGGCGTCATGGCCGAGCAGTCCGGCGATTTTTCCTCGAGCTATCGCCTGGCGACAGCGGCGGCCTGTGCGGCGGTGGCTTTGGTGGCGGTGCTGCGCCCGCCGATGGCCAAAGGGAATTGAACGGCGTAAGGTAGCGGTGTTGCAGAGCACTCTCGTGGGGCGATGCGCTGCCCGAGGGCGTCGAGGCAGCGCCTGTTAGCCACGATCCGGTCGCGGGCATGGTGTCCGGTCCTACCATCGCCCGGCACGCGCATCCGCAGGAGGTTGGCGTGCGGCGCGTTCAGAATGCCCTGCCATAGCGCCGGGAGGCGCGGAGGGTCTCGTTTGTGGCCGCGGCCGCCGGACAGTCCACCTTCCAAGGCCGCCCGTTCCTGCGGATCGGGTGATGGCGGTTGCCTGACGGTTGATAATGGCGCCGTGGCAACGGCGGGATCATAGGTGCCGTCCATTGCTCGGCAGGCGCATGGGTAGCATGCTGCTAGGGTCAGGATTCATAACCAATAGATGACGACCGCCGCGAGGGCGATCGCTGAGAGGAACACCTTGGGGCATCGATCATAGCGGGTGGCGAGCCTCCTCCAATCCTTGAGTCTGCCGAACATGGTCTCGATGCAGTTTCGCCGTTTGTGCCGGCGCTTGTCCCTTGCCCGCTAGGGCATTGCAAAGCAATGTCCCGAGAAGGGCATTTGACCGAGGTCTTGCGTTGCTTCAGATCGGGCGGGCAGGCACGTATGCCATCGTTCTGAAAAGCTTCTCTGAGCCAGTCAGCATCATAGCCTCGATCCGCGAGCATCCATTTGACGTTTGGCAAGCCGCGGAGCAGCGCGCGTGCGCCGATATAGTCGCTCACCTATCCAGCGTCTAAGAACAGTTCGATGGGCCGCCCCTGGCTGTCGCAGATGGCGTGCAGTTTGGTGTTCATGCCGCCCTTGGTGCGCCCGATCAGGCGGCCACGCCGCCCTTTTTGGCGGCCATGCTGGTCGCCGTTCGGTGTGCCTTCAGGTATATCGCATCGATCATCACGGTCATTTCTTCGCCGTGTTCTGCCGCCAGCCCGATCATCATCCGCGCAAAGATCCCTTTTTCGCTCCGCCGCTTCCACCGGCTGTAGAGCGTTTTGTGCGCTCCATGGGCGGCGTTCGGGTCGGCCTTAAACCGATGGCGGCCGACCCTCACCGTTACGCCAACGCAAGCCATTGCGATTGATGAAGATAATCCCACTTAGCACACGTTTGTTATCGACCCGAGGCTTACCGTGCGACTTGGGCAAGACAGGCGCCAGACGGGCCATCTGCGCGTCGGTCAGCCAGAAGAGATCAGACATGTCACGGCTCCTTGTTTGGAGCCGTGAATCATGCAGCAGACCTGAAATCTATGGGTCATGAGCCTGGTCCCGCGGAAGGCCGGTCGCAGCCCTTCCGCGACATTCATGGCCTGCGCCGCATGGCACCAAACGCCGACACAAGGGTGGGACTGCGGTTATTGGCTGCATAAACCATCAAGGCCGGTAGCGCGGGAGATAGCGCCACTTTGGGATTGACCGAACCGTCGTCAGAGCCCATTTTGAACGCTGCAATCAAGGGTATTCATGCGCCTAATCGCCATCATCGTTTTGACCAGCCTCATGATGCTGGCTGCCTTGCCGCAAATGTCTGCGGCGGGGGCTTCGATGCATGACTGCGCGGCCTGTCCAGAAGCGATGTACCCTACGGACCAGCAGGCCCCTGCGAGCCACCACCAAGCTGACGCGCCTTGCGCTGATATGCCGGCCTGCGCATCCCATGCCGTTCTCGATGGCCGTCAGCCACTGCGCTACGACAGTGTCTTGCGCCTCCGTCATGCGTGGCTTGAGCCTCAAAATGGCACGACGATAAGCCTGTCGTTGGACCTTCCTCCTCCTCGCGCCTGAGCCAGCTCTAGTTGAACTTGGGTCGAATTTGGTCGACCCGTCATCAGGACGCGCGGTCGTCAAAGCCGCGCAGGACAGGATACTCTCATGAACAAATTCACCCTCGCCGGGGCCGCGGTTTTTGCCGTGGCGCTTGGTGCCTATGCTGTCATCCGCTTCCCCGAGCAGGCCACCCCCGTGCAAGAAACCACGGCGCCAGCGCAGGGCGCGCCCATGGTGGCCGTCACGTTGCCCGAGGCGCTGTCGGCCGAGGCGACCATGGGCAAGCGGGCCTTTGATGCGGTCTGCGCGGATTGCCACGGTGAAAATGCCGCCGGGAAAATGGGGTTCGCTCCGCCGCTGATCCACAAGATCTACGAGCCGTCGCATCATGGCGACATGGCCTTCCAGATGGCGGCTGCGAATGGCGTGCGCGCGCACCATTGGAAATTCGGCGACATGCCGCCGCAGCCCGAGGTGACGCGTGCGGATGTGATCTCGATCACCGCCTATATCCGCGAAGTACAGCGCGCAAACGGGATCAACTGATATGACGATGACGCGACGCGCCTTTTGCGCCGGTCTGACCTTGGCTCCGCTGGCACGCCCTGCCTATGCTCAGGATATGCCCCTCCTGACGGCCAAGGCGGCCACGGTCCAGCTTGCCCCGGATGGTTATCCGGTCACACCGGTCTGGAGCTATGACGGTACACTCCCCGGCCCGGTCATCCGTGCCGCACAGGGCAGCCGGTTGGAACGACGCCTGAGGAATGCGCTGGAGGTTCCGACCTCGATCCATTGGCATGGCATCCGTATCGACAACGCCATGGATGGTGTCGCGGGCCTAACCCAGAATGCGGTGCCGCCCGGCGAGAGCTTCGACTACGCCTTCGATCTGCCCGATGCCGGAACCTATTGGTATCACGCGCACACCAATTCGATGGAACAGGTCGCGCGGGGGCTGTCCGGTGCCCTGATCATCGAAGAGGCGACACCGCCGGACGTGGACCGGGACGAGGTGCTGATGATCGACGACTGGTTGCTGGACCCGGACACGGCCCTGTTTGTCGATGATTTCGCGGCGCCGATGACGCGCAGCCACGCAGGCCAGATCGGCAACCTCGTGGGCGTGAACGGGCGCTACGATTATAAACTGTCGGCCCGAAAGAACGAGCGGCTGCGGTTGCGGCTGATCAACTCGGCCAATGCCCAGATCTTCGGCCTGAAGCTGGAGGGGATGACCGGCTGGACGGTGGCAATTGACGGCATGCCGCTCGACGCGCCAGAACCGGTGGCGGACACGCTCGTGCTCGCCCCTGCGCAGCGTATGGACCTGATCGTCGATGTCACGGCCGAGGAGGGGGAAACCGCAGGGCTTCTTTTTGCTGCGGCGGATGATACCTGGCGCGTGCTGGCTGAAATCTCTGTCAAAGGACGTGCGGCGTCGGTGCCTCGCGGTGCGCCTCGGCCCTTGCCGCGTAATCCGCGCATGGAGGTTCTAGGCGTCGAAGCCGCACCCGTCCTTGATATGCCGCTGCAGGGCGGTGCGATGCGCGGCCTGGAGAGTGCGACCTTCGACGGGCAAAGACTGGGCTGGCAGGAGTTGGTGCAGCAAGGACAGTTCTGGGCCTTGGCCGGGCAGGTCGGGCTGGGCGAGACGCCCTTTGCCACCCTGTCGCGTGGGGAGACAGCCCGTATTCGCATGACCAATGACACGATCTTCCCACATGCGATGCACCTGCATGGGATGCATTTCCGGGTGCGCAAGGAAGACGGCGCTCTTGGGCCGCTGCGCGACACGGTGCTGGTCATGCCCAGCGAGACGACGGAAATCGCCTTCGTTGCGGATAATCCGGGAAAGTGGCTGCTGCATTGTCACATGCTGGGGCACGCCGCCTCTGGCATGACGAATTGGATCATCGTGTCATGAGGGGGCTGCTCCTGCTTGCAGCAGCGCTTTCCGGCTTGGCCTACCCCGTCGGGGCGGACGAAAGCCGGGATGGCGCTGCGCTTTATCAACAGAACTGCGCCTCCTGTCACGGTGTGGAGCTTGAAGGGCAGCCGGACTGGCGCAGGGCTGGTCCTGACGGGCGACTGCCTGCACCGCCCCATGATGCCACGGGGCACACTTGGCATCATGGCGACGACATCCTGTTCCGCATCACGCGGGATGGCACCGCCGCCGTGGTGGGTGGTGGCTATGAGGGCAACATGCCGGGCTTTGGCGACAGCCTCAGCGATGCTCAAATCCGCGCGATCCTCGACTACATCAAATCCACTTGGCCAGAGCGCCAACGCGCCCACCAAAGAGAGGTCACGCGGCAGGAATAAACCGGAAAAGGCAACTGTTCGGGAACATTCACCCACTGGAAGGTTGTTGGTTCCCTGAACAAACCTGGAGGTGCCGATGGCCTATTCCCGCTTTTTCCTGATGATTGCCGTGTCCACGGCCCTGATGTTCGGGTTGATGTACCTGAACACATATCTGTTCAGCCATGTCTTCTGGTCGGAAACGCGGGCCTATATGGCGATCGTCATGGGGGCGGTCATGGCCTTCGTCATGCTGGCTTTCATGCTTGGCATGTACAAGAACCGCGCATTGAACATCGCTATTCTTGTCGGCTCCGTCGTCATCTTCGCAGGGGCGCTCTGGCTGGTGCGCAGTCAGGTGACGGTGCAAGACCGCGCCTACATGCGAGCGATGATCCCACACCATTCGATCGCCATCATGACCTCGTCCCGCGCGGAAATCACCGATCCAAGGGTGCGCGCCTTGGCAGATGACATCATCTACGCTCAGGACAAGGAAATCGCGGAGATGCGCTATCTGATCGCGGATATATCGGCGAATGGGGAAGCGGCATCAGCAGGGAGTGAACCCACATCCGAGCTGAAATCTGCTCAGGACGCCTTGTCCAGCGAGGTTGTCGCCAAGGTCGACCCGGAGTTCCTGACGCAGGCAGATATCGCCCAGGTCTTCCCGGACGGGGCCGTGTGCAGCTTCACCTATACTGAGACGAGCCCGCCCGTGTTCGCGGCAGGAGGCGACACCGCGCTGGTCAAGATCAGCGGTGATCTTGTCCGCCTCGATGGCGGGGGAGAAAGCTTTGCGGCTGACCCGATAACGATCCAGCTGCGCGACACCGAAGATGACAACCTTCAGGATTTCGTCATCAGCGCGGGCCCCGACTACGAGGCCGGCTTCCGCGGTCAGTACAGCTGCACGAATTGAGGAAGATGATCATGGAAAAGGATATCACGAAAACCGCCGTTCTCCACCGCATGGTCATGCCAGAGCATACTTGCCCCTTTGGGCTGAAATCCAAGGATCTGCTGGAGCGCAATGGCTACGTCGTCGAAGACCATCACCTGAAGACCAAGGACGAAACCGAAGCCTTCAAGCGCGAGCACGACGTCAAAACGACACCTCAGACCTTCATCAACGGGAAACGGATCGGGGGCCATGACGAGCTGCGCATCTTCCTCGGGATCGACCCGCCCAAGGAAGAGCAGAGCGACACGACGTACCGCCCTGTCATCGCGATCTTTTCGGTCTGTGCGCTACTGGCGCTTGGGCTGGCGTGGCACCAATACGGCACCATCCTGACCTGGCAGAGCGTCCTGTGGTTCCTCTCGCTGTCGATGACGGTTCTGGCGATCCAGAAGCTTCAGGATGTCGAGCAGTTCTCGACCATGTTCCTGAACTACGACCAGCTGGCGAAACGCTGGGTGCCTTATGGCAAGGTCTATCCCTACGCCGAAGCGCTGGCTGGTATCCTGATGACGGCGGGCGTTCTGACATGGATCTCCGCACCCGTTGCCCTGTTCATCGGGACTATCGGGGCGGTCAGCGTGTTCAAGGCGGTCTACATCGACAAGCGCGAGTTGAAATGTGCCTGCGTCGGCGGAAACTCCAACGTGCCGCTCGGCTTCATTTCCCTGACCGAGAACCTGATGATGATCGTGATGGGCCTCTGGATGGGCCTTCGCGCCCTTGGGGTATGAGATGATAAACGGGGGGGCCTTCGTGAGGCTCCCGTCTCCAGCCGACCGGGCTATCGTGGTTATGGTTTAGCCAACGTGCTCCGGCGCAACCGTGGACGTGCTGACCTGCCACTGAACTTTCATCCAGCCGGAACCGGAGTCCTTTGGGTTGATACGCCGATTGGCGCAGGTGGAGCAACCGACATCCGCGCGGAGCTTTCAGCTGGCGCAGCGCGGGTGTCGGTTGCGGTGGTGAGGTGTTCGGCGAATTCCTTTGGTGTCTGATAGCCAAGCGCCGAATGCGGGCGTGTTTCGTTGAAGTCGGCGGTCCAGTCCAGGATCACTGAGCTACCCCCCGAAATTCGGACACTGACATAAGCTATGATTTGCAGTCTGCTGATCTTCGACGAGAAGGAGATCA